>JBGTFN010000099.1:0-38901 GCA_041747275.1 Gemmatimonadaceae bacterium
CTGCTCGCCCAGCTCTTCCAGCTGCAACGCATCGCGGAGCTGTTCGAGCAGTTTGCCAACGGTAAGGCGATTGCTCACTCCAGCAGCGCCTCGGGCGAGTCGTCAGGCGTCGCGTCAGGCGTCGCGTCGGGCAAGCCGTTCTGTAATCCGTTCTGCAAGCCGTTTTGCAGACCGCCTCGGGAACGTTTGGACCGGCGACGACGCGCCACCTGAGTCTCGAGTCGGCTCACCGCCATGGCCAGCGCCGGCTCGTACTGCCGGTCGAAGGCGCGCGCGACCAGATCGGGTCGACGCGGGGCTTGCAGCACGATCTCGACCCGCTTGCTTGGGCCGTCTCCCTCGAAGCGAACGATGGCGGTGACGACGCGTCGGAGCCTGGCTCCCAGTCGTTCAACCGCACGTTCCGCCTTGGCGCGGAGGGAATCCGTGACTTCAGCGTGGTGCGCGTGCAGGATGATTTCCATTCAGCCATTTCCTCGCCGGCCCACGATCTCGCGAAGGTGAGCCTCGGTGTGTTCGGCGGCTCGCGACCAGGTGAATCCGGTAGCGAACGTCCGCGCCGCCGCGCCCAGCCGCTCGACAAGCGAACGATCGGAGGCCAGGCGGCGCATTGCCTGCGCCATGGCTGCAGTGTCTGCGTGAGGGACCAGATAGCCGGTCACGTCATGCTGGACGGATTCGCGAATGCCCGGGGAGTTCGACGCAATCACCGGAGTTCCGCTCGCTGCAGCCTCGAGATTCGTGATGCCCCACCCCTCCTTGGGAGATGCGAATGCCATGGCCCACGCTCGTCGCAGCAGGGCCTGCTTACCCGCCTCGTCGATCCGTCCGAGAAATCGCACACGCGCCGCGACTCCCAACGTACCCGCCAACTCTTCGAGCTGCGGTCGGAAGTTGCCCGCGCCCGCGATCTCGAGCACCGCCTCGGTCAATCCACTTTCCGCAAATGCGCGCAACACCAGGTCCACGCCCTTGTAACGTTGCAGGCGTCCCAGATAGGCAAAGGTAGGACGATCGGCGCGTACACTCGGTTCCGGAGTGTACAGCGAGGTATCGATGCCGGGGAAGATGACCCGAATAGATTCGGCCGGAATTCCCCGGCTCACGAGATCGTCCCGCGTGCTTTCGCTGATCGCCTGGAAGGGCACGCCACCGTAGAACCAGGACAGCGGGCGCTCGGCAAGCCAGACGGCCGTAGCGAGCGGAATTACGAGCTCGCGGAAGGCGGTCGGCCCAAACAGATGCGGGACGAGCGCCACGACGGGCACCGAGCTCCAGCGTGGTGTATAAAGCGGCACCTTGTTGATGTCTTCCACCAGGACATCCGCGTTCCAGGCAGCGTGATGCTCGTTCCAGTAGCGGCGCGCCTTGAAGGCAAACGTCTGGCGCGTGCCCACACGATGCACATCGATGCCATCGAGCGTTGCACGCGGCGGACAGCCTGGCCATCCGCCGGAGAGCAACGTGACCTGATGTCCGCGCGCGACGAGACCGCCGAAGATCTCGTGCAGATGAATTTCCGCGCCTCCGGCCAACGGATTCTCGCGACATTGCCAGTTGACCACCACGATGCGGAGCGGCCGCTCCGCGGTCTCGCTCACGGGACGCTCACCGTGTGCTCACCGTGTGCTCACCGCGCACGCCTTGCGCGTACCCATAGGGTGCGCACATCGCCGTGCGCACATTGCCTCACAGTACACCAAGTTGCCGCGCGTATGCATCGAGCACACCGTTGACGAAGCGCGCGCTGCGCTCGGTGCCGTATCGCTCCGCGAGATGAATGGCTTCCTTGAGCACCACACGCGGTGGTGCCTCCCCCCGCATGAACTCGGCGGCAGCCAGTCGCAGCACACTGCGCTCGATGGCGCCCAGACGCTCCAGTCTCCAATTGGCCGTGACTGCCTCGAGCGAGGCGTCCACTTCGGCGCCGCGATCGACCAGCGTGGCGACAAGTCGCGATGCGAACTGTCGTTCAGCGGGTTCGATGGCGAGATCATCCCATACCTGAACTGACAGCTTTCGCAACTGCGAATAGTCGCGCAGGTCGGCTGCATACAGGGCCTGCAAAGCGCGTGCGCGCCCTCGCGTTTCCATCCGCTCCGCCCCGCGTCGCGCATGCGTTGACGCGCTGCGCCCACGACGGGCCTTGCCCGCGCGGCCAGGTTGCGCGGCTTGCGCTGGCGGCACGATGGCTGGCGCACCATCCCAGAAGGCGTCATCGCGCAGATCGGTCACGTCAGTTCCCATCACTGTTGAACTCACCGTCAGCATCGTCCGTCATGGGTTCGAGCCGATCGAACAGGTCGAGCATTTCGAGCAACGCGAGCGCTGAATCCCAGCCCTTGTTGCCATGATCGCCACCCGCGCGCGCTTCAGCCTGAGCGAGCGTATCGGTGGTAAGAAGGCCGAGTGACACCGGCGCGTCGAACTCACGACTCGCCTCGGACAAACCACGCGCTGCTTCACCGGCAACAAAATCAAAGTGCGGCGTCTCGCCACGAATCACCGCGCCGATCGCTACAACTCCGTCATAGCGGCCTGTGGACAGCGCCTTTCGCACGCCCATCGGCAGCTCCCACGCGCCCGGCACCCAGCAGACATCCACGTCGCCGAACTCCGCGCCGTGACGCACGAGCGCGTCCACCGCGCCCTCCGCCAGTCGCGTGGTGACAGTCTCGTTAAAACGACTTGCGACAACGGCAATGCGTCGTCCCTCGCCGCGCGGTTCTCCTGTAAAGTCAGCCATTGAAGATCAGATTGCGAAAAGATGGCCAAGCTTGGTGCGCTTGGTCTCGAGATAGCCGGCATTATCGTCCGACGGCGGCGCTTCCAGGCGCACGCGGTCGTGCAGTGCGAGCCCGTAGCCGTCGAGCCCCACGAGCTTGCGCGGATTGTTCGTGATCACGCGGATCGTGCTCAGTCCCAGATCCAGCAGGATCTGCGCGCCGATGCCATAATTGCGCAGGTCGGCCTTGAAGCCGAGCTGCTCGTTTGCCTCGACGGTGTCGGCACCATGGTCCTGCAGCTCGTAGGCCTTCAGCTTGTTGATGAGTCCAATGCCGCGTCCTTCCTGATCGAGATAGACGATGACGCCGCGTCCTTCGTGCTGCATCATCTTCATCGCGGTCTCGAGCTGCCAACCGCAATCGCACCGGCGCGAATGAAACACGTCGCCGGTGAGACACCGTGAATGCATGCGCACGAGCACGCCGGGTGTACCTGCTGCCTCGTCACTCGTGACATCGCCGTACACGAGCGCGACATGTTCACGCGTGTCCACCTCATTGCGATAGCCCACGATGCGCCACTCCCCGAACTCGGTGGGCAGGCGCGCCTCCGCCTCGCGGTGCACCAGGCGTTCCGTCTGCAGTCGATACGCGACGAGTTGCGCGACGGTGATGAACGTGAGTCCGTGCTGTTCGCAGAATTTTTCGAGATCGGGACGACGCGCCGCAGTGCCATCGGCATTCAGCACTTCGCAGATCACGCCGGCGGGCTGCAGTCCCGCAAGCCGCGCAAGATCAACGGCCGCCTCCGTATGACCGACGCGTTGCAGCACACCACCGTCGCGTGCGCGCAGCGGATGAATGTGTCCGGGCACGCGCAGGTCGGCGCGTGTGCTCGACGGATCCACAGCGACGCGAATGGTCGTCGCACGATCAGATGCACTGATGCCCGTGGTGAGGCCGTACTTGGCTGCCGCATCGATGCTCACCGTGAAAGCGGTGCGCATGGCTTCGGTATTGTCATCGACCTGCTGCGCAAGTCCAAGGTGATCGGCGCGATCGCTGGTGATGGCCAGACAGATCATGCCTTTTGCGCCGAGCATGAAGTTGACCATCTCGGGCGTGACTTTCTCCGCGGCACAAATCAGGTCGCCTTCGTTTTCGCGATCTTCGTCGTCGGCGACGACGATGAACCGGCCGTCGCGCAGGTCGGCGAGCGCGCGAGAGATGGTGTTGGGAGCGTGAACCGAGAGATCTGTATCAGGCATCAGGTCAGGGCGTGTGCACCGAGTTGCGGTGCAAGATTCAGTGCGAGATTTGCCGCAAGGTGCGGTGCAACGAGGCGCGCGACGTGCTTGGCGAGCACATCGGCTTCGATGTGCACGGCGTCGTCGATCGTGAGAGCGCCGAGCGTCGTATGCCGGCGGGTGAAGTCGATAATGGAGACCTGCACGCCATTGTCGGGCAGCAGGTCGTTGACGGTCAGACTCACGCCATCAACGGTAAGTGAACCGTGCGGCGCCATGAGCAGCGCGAGTTCGGGCGTGAGTTGCAGGTCGATGAGCCAGGCATCGTCGCGCGTCGCGGTGTGTCGCACGGTGGCGACCGTATCCACGTGTCCGAGCACCATGTGCCCTCCAAGCCGGTCACCGAGGCGCAGCGCGCGCTCCAGATTGACGCGCTTGCCTTCGGTCCATGCTGCGATGGTTGTGCGGTCAAGCGTGGTGACGACGGCGGCACAGGTGAACCAGCTCGTACCGTGCTCGCGAACGGTCAGGCAGGCGCCGTTGACAGCAATGCTGTCGCCCGGCACGAGGTCATCGTACCGGCAGTCAATGCGCAGGGTTCGCCCCGCGTCCGTGTCGGCGACCATGGTGATGGTGCCGACGTCGTCCACCAACCCCGTGAACATCCCGTCCTCACGATTCCGAAACAGCGTAAATGGTCATCAGATCGTCACCGAACGTGCGGCGCGAGATCACTCGCCAGCGCACGGCATCAGCGACGGTCCGAGGCGGCAGGGCCGCAAACGCCGGAAGCGAACCGCCTCCGAGTATGACCGACCCCTGAAAGATAATCAGGCGGTCCACCAGATTCGTGCCCACAAAATCACTGGCCAGCCCCGCCCCGCCTTCGACGAGCAGATGCCTGACGTCTCGTTCGCGCAGCGCGGTGAGTGCGGTGGGCAGTGATTGCGCGGGAATCATCGTCACGCCGTGTGTTTCCAACGCCGCGCGACGTGCCCTCTCGTGGGCATCGACCGGCTCGGGATTTGTCACCAGAAGCACGGGCACCTCATGCGCCGTCTGCACCAGACGACTGCTCAGAGGAAGACGGGCATGTCGGTCGAAGACAATCCGCTTCGGCGCTACTCGGGGAGCGCGTCCACCTCGGACTGTGAGTTGCGGATCGTCGGCCAAGGCGGTGCCGATTCCCACAGCAACCGCATCGCAGGACGCCCGTAGTCGATGAACCGCCCTTCGCGCGCCTTTCCCGGTTATCCACCCTGGGCGGCGGGTATGGTCGGCGACAGCACCATCGAGCGAGACCGCAAGCTTCACCGTGACCCACGGGCGCAGCGCGCCGCTCGCCGCGTGCAGGAACGGTGCATTCTGCTCGCGCGCCGAGTTGCCGAGCACGCCCTCCGAGGTTTCCACACCGCCGTCGCGCAATCGCCTGGCGCCACCGGAAGCAACTGGATTCGGATCTGCGATCGCATACACCACGCGGCTGATGCCTGCGCGCAGGATCGCCTCCGTGCATGGCGGCGTCTGCCCGGTGTGGTTGCACGGCTCGAGCGTGACATAAAGGGTGGCGCCTCGTGCTTCAGCGCCTGCGCCCGTCATCGCCACGATCTCGGCATGCGGTGCGCCGTAGCGGGCGTGCCAACCTTCTCCCACCACCCGTCCATCCTTTACCAGGACGGCCCCAACGAGCGGATTGGGTGCAACATATCCTCGACCTCGCTCTGCGAGCGCCAGCGCACGGCGCATGTGGCGCGCCTCGTTGGGGTCAACGGGGCGCGCCTGTTCGCGTTCGTACGCGCGATCAGAACCGAATGCCGATGCCAACGGAGCCGTATCGATAGGCCTCGTTCGCCTGCCGGTCGCCGAAGACGTTGAGCGTCTCGCGCAACGTTCCTGCCTGAGACTGGCCGACTTCGAACACGACCTGTGCCATCGCGAGTCCCAACGCGACGTTCACGAACGCGGTGTTGCGATTTGTTTCGTCGCGCAAATCTGCAAGGTTCGCCTGCCCGCGCACGGGCACGCCGCTGACGGTTTCATTGATGATCGCGCCGACGGTCGTGCGCGTGTCGAGGCGATCCTGACCAATGCCGCCACCGATGGCGAACAGCCCGAAACGCTTGTTCGCCGTTACACGCAGAGACGTGCCACTGACCTTCGTGTCGCTGATGCTGATGGTATCATTGCCGGTACGATAGGAGATGCTCGTCGTGGGCAGCCGCCTCCGCATCACGGACACCCCCACGCCGGGCACTAGAGCGGATTCCTGCAACAGACCCACGCGCACGCCGAAGTTTGTCGCAAAACCACCGCCGTCGGTTTCGATGTCGATGCGATCACGCGAGACACTGGGCAACATGGTGACGCCCAGGAGCAGGTCGACACCTCCGACGTTCGTCAGGCCGACTGGTACTCCACGAAAAACGCCGATCGCGACATCGAGCGAAGGCACCGGTACCGGCGCACGCTCGGCACCCAAGTTGGATGACACAGGACCGTTGATGGACAGTGCCACGTCGTTGGCCGGAACTCGTCCGTCCACGGCAGTCACACGCAGCACTGCCGAACGCTTGCCCCATCCGCCGAGTGAGCCGCCTTCGCCCATCATCACATTGCCACCTGACAATGCGACGCCAACCTGGGGCGCGAGAAACTGGAACACATCGCGCGCCTTGACGCACGCATCCTGCACGAAGATCAGCGGCAGGCCGGTTGACGTAGTCGTGGTGCATTCCTGGGCTTTCGCGGACTGTGGCAGGCCGATCACGCCGATAACGACAGCGGCGACAGCGGCGACAGCGCACTTCACGACGTCACGCATCACGAACCAACCTGATCGAACTGCACGACGCCGGTGCCGGATGCCACTTCACCCATCACCCATGCGCCGATGCGCTGCTCCTTCGCGCGTGCAATCACGCGCTCCACGTTCACTGCTTCGACAATGACGACCATACCCACTCCCATGTTGAAGGCGCGGAACATCTCGTCCTTCGAAACCCGTCCCGCTTCTGCGAGTACCCGGAACTCGCTGGGGATGGTCCATGAGTGTGTGTCGACGATCGCATCGAGCGTACTCGGCAACGCGCGATTGAGATTTCCCGGCAACCCGCCGCCCGTTATGTGCGCCATCGCACACACGTCGCCGAGCAGCGGACGCATGGTGGGCAGGTACGAGCGATGCACTTTCAACAACACATCTGCGACGCTCGCACCATGTGTGTCCGGGAACACATCGTGCGGGCCGAGCTTGAGTCGGTCGGATACGATGCGACGCGCGAGTGAGTAGCCGTTGGTGTGGAGGCCGTTGCCTTCAAGCCCCACCAGCACCTGCCCTGCGCGCACGCGATCGGCGCCGAGCACTGCGTCTTCGTCGACAATTCCCACGATGAAACCCGCGAGATCATAGTCGGGCGCGGTGTACACGCCGGGCATCTCGGCCGTCTCGCCACCGATGAGAGCGGCGCCGTTCTCGCGGCAGCCGGCGGCGACACCCGCCACCACCTGCTCCACGACTTCAGGCTCGAGCTTGCCGAACGCGACGTAGTCGAGAAAGAAGAGCGGCGTCGCGCCCTGCACGAGGATGTCGTTGGTGCAATGATTGACGAGGCAGTGACCGATCGTGTCGTGTCGGCCGGCTTCAATCGCAACCTTGATCTTGGTTCCCACGCCGTCGGCGCTCGCCACGAGCGTTGGTTTGGCGGTATCCGTGGGCACGCGGAACATGCCGCCGAATCCGCCGAACGGCCCGCGCGCGCCCGCCGTCATCGTGCTTTCGACGAGTTTTTTCAGGCGCCACTTCGCGTCGTCCGCCGCATCGATATCGACGCCCGCACTGCGGTAGTCGAGCGGCTTCGACGCGTCAGGTTCTTCACTCACGTTCGCAGCTCCGCGTCGAACGCGACGAGCTGACGGAACTCCTGCACTCGGCGCTCGATGTCGCCGTGATCGATTTCGAGCAGGCGTTCATTCGAGAACTTCTCCACCGCGAATGAACCCATCGCCGAACCCACCACGACGGCTCGCCGCATCGAGAGATCGCTCAAGTCATTCGTACTGGCGAGATGTCCGATGAAGCCGCCGGCAAACGAATCGCCGGCGCCCGTGGGATCGAACACGCTCTCGAGCGGATACGCGGGCGCAAAGAACACCGACTCGTTGTTGAACATGAACGCACCGTGCTCACCCTTCTTGATGATCACATGTTTCGGTCCGCGATCGAGGATCCAGCGCGCCGCATGCACGAGGTTCGCCTTTTCCGTGAGTTGGCGGACTTCACCATCGTTGAGCGTGATGAGGTCCACTCGACCCAGCAGTTCGATGAGTTCCGGACGTCGGCTTTCAATCCAGAAATTCATCGTGTCGCACGCGACAAGCTTCGGTGACTCGACCTGGTCGAGCACCTGCAGCTGCAGTCGCGGATCGATGTTCGCGAGGAACACGAATGGTGCTCTCTTGAACTGGTCTGGGATCTTCGGCGCGAAGTGCGAGAACACACCCAGGTGCGTCTCGAGCGTTTCGGCAGAGTTGAGATCATGCCGGTAGCGGCCGCGCCAGCGGAAGCTGGTGCCTTCCGCGCGCTCGAGTCCGGCGAGGTCGACGCCGCGCTTCGCAAGCGGCTCGAGTTTTTCGATCGGATAGTCGTTGCCCACAACGCCGACCACCTGCACCGGCGCGAAGTGCGACGCACTCGACGCGAAGTAGGTGCCCGATCCACCGAGCACTTCGTCGGCACGTCCGAACGGTGTCTCTACCGAATCGAGAGCGACTGACCCCACGACCAATACCGCGCTTGCGGCTTCGTGGACGGGATGGACGAGCGGCGCGGCGCCGTGTTGCGAAGAAGGTGTCACATGCGCTCCGGAGCGGTGAGGCCGAGCAGGCGCAAGCCGGCCGCGAGGCCAAGCTGCGAGGCGCGCGCCAGAACGAGTCGCGCGTTGGTGATGGCCTCGGGTTCACCGAGGACGTGATGCTTGTGGTACCAGAGATGTGCGAGTCGTGCCGTCTCGAGCAGCCACGCAGCGACTCGGTGCGGTTCGGCAGCTTCAGCGGCGCCGGCGACCATGGACGGATAGTCGAGCAGCGCCTTCACCAGTTCGACCTCAGCCGGTTCTGACAACACACCGAGATCGACGTCGGCGCCGGTGATGCTGCCGGCATCGATCTCGCCGACACGGAAGATGCCGCACATGCGCGCGTGCGCCATCTGGATGTAGTAGACCGGATTCTCTTCGCTCTGCGACTTTGCGAGGTCGACATCGAACACGAGCTGCGAGTCGCCCTTACGCATGAGGAAGAAGTAGCGCACGGCATCGCGTCCCACTTCGTCGATCAGGTCGCGCACGGTCACGTACGAACCGGCGCGCTTGGAGATCTTGACTTCTTCACCAGCGCGCATGACGGTAACCATCTGGTGCAGCACGTACTCCGGATAGCCGTGCGGAATGCCCATGCTGAGCGCCTGAAGGCCGGCGCGCACGCGCGTGGTGGTGCTGTGATGGTCGGCGCCCTGCACGTTGATGGCGCGGCGATATCCGCGTTCCCACTTGGTGACGTGATACGCGACATCGGGCACGAAGTAGGTGAAGTCCCCGCCCTTTGCTGCGCTCTTGCGCATGACGCGGTCCTTGTCATCGCCAAATGTGGTGGTGCGCAGGAACAGCGCACCTTCCTCCTCGAACGTGTGTCCGCTCGTCTCGAGTGCCGACACGGTTTTCGCGACACGTCCGTCCTCGTAGAGCGAGCTCTCGAGGTAGTAGGTGTCGAACTTGACGCCGAACGCCTGCATGTCGAGGTCCTGCTCGTGACGCAGCGCGGCGACGGCGAACGTGCGCAGGCGATCAAGGTCATCGCCCGTCTTGTCGGCGGGAAATTGCAGCAGGTACTCCTGTGCGATTTCGCGAATGTATTCGCCGTGATATCCGCCGTCGGGAATCGCGAGCGGTGCACCACCGAGTTCGCGCACACGCGCCTGCACACTGAGTGCGAGGTTCGCGATCTGCACGCCACTGTCGTTGTAGTAGAACTCGCGATCGACCTTCCAGCCCGCAGCATCGAGCAGTGCAGCGATCGCGTCGCCGAGCGCGGCCTGGCGTCCGTGTCCAACGTGCAGCGGTCCGGTGGGATTGGCGGACACGAACTCAACGCACGCGCGTTCGCCGCGGCCGAGATCGCTGCGTTCCCAGCTGTCGGGAGCATTCAGGATCGCGAGCAAGCCGCGCGCCTGGAAGCCCGGATCGAGCCGGAAGTTGATGAAGCCCGGTCCTGCGATCTCGGCGGCCGTCGCGCCTACGGACGGAAGGTCCATCGCCGCGATGAGCGATTCGGCGATGTCCCGCGGCTTCTTGCCGAGCGCTTTGGTGAGCGTCATGGCCACATTGCTCGCCCAGTCGCCGAACGCCGGATCGCGCGGGCGTTCGAGGTGCGGCGTGACATCTTCGGGCGCACCTAGCGTGCGCGCTGCGCGAGCGATTTCGCTGCGCAGGGCCTCGGCGTGATTCAAGGGAGTCTTCGTCGTGTGAACGGAATCAGTCGGTCTTGGGCGGCTTCGGTGATGCGGCGGGCGCATCGGCTTTGGGAGCGGGCTTTGAATCGCCGGCCTTGCTGTCAGACTTCGCGCTGCTTTCGCGGCCGCTGTCGGACTTTGCGTCGGCCTTCTTGTCGGACTTGGAGTCACTGCTTCCCGAGTCCGACTTTGCGTCGGACTTCGCGTCAGCCTTCGCAGCGGCCTTTTCGCCATCGCTCTTGGCCTTCGCCGAGGCGTCACGCGCGTCCTTCTTGCCGTCCTTGCCGTAGTCGGTGATGTAGAAGCCCGAGCCCTTGAACACGAGCCCTGCTCCACCCGTGATCATGCGTACGGCGTCGCCATCGCCATTGGGCGACGGGATCGTCTGCGGCACTTCGGAGATCTTGAAGAACTTTTCGATAATGGTGCCGTCGGGGCACCGGAACTCGTAAGTGGGCATCGTTTCACTACTTAGGTTGAGTTCTACAGCAACCTTGAAACGTACCATGCGCGGCCGTGCGGTTCAACTGGGCGGCAGGGTGAGTTCATCGTCGGCGATCTTCGCAATGCGCTCGGCTTCTTCCCAACGGGCGTAGAGTGCGCCGAGTTCGCCGGCCAGGGCGCGGCGTTCGTCTTCGGCGTGAAGGGACATCTCGAGGCCCAGCCGAACTCGTGGCGGAAGATATCGCACAAGCCCCTGTCTTTCCGTGCTCACGTAGTCGTACCCAGAGGCACGTGCCAGCAGCGCACCCGAACCTGTGTGCTGCTCCACTTCTCGCGCCGCGTCGACGACATCGGTGCGCGAGGCACCGGCACGATTCACATGTACGATTACCTGGGTGAGCAGCTCTGAGGCTTCGCGGCCGACAAGCTCCAACTTTCGAACCTCATCGAGGAAAGACCCTTTCGGTCCCCGCCTTCGGTAGTCCATGGAGATCGTGAGTGTGTTCTCTGGCGAGGCAGAGATGCGCAACGTATCCGCATGCTCCGTTCCGTATGAGTGTCGAAAGCCTCGAGGAGCAGGCAGCCAGCCGACGGGACGTTTTCGTTGATGACTGCGATAGGCCTCGAATCCCCATTGACCCACCACGCCACCGACTCCGCTTATGCCGACAAGCGCCGTCAACCCGAAGCTGCCGACTGCGACGCTACCCAGGGCGATCGTTCCGAGCGCGACACCGGACGCGATGTATGCGCGCCGCCGGGTGCGCAACTGACCGCCGTAGCGCCACGTCGCAAGTTCAGGAAGCAACGGACGGCCAATCCGCACCAGGTCCGTACCGTCACGGAGTCGCGCCAGCGCAATGTTGTCGGTGGACACGCGCGTGCGAGTACCGCGATAGGCGCGTTCGCACTCATCCAGCGCCTCCCATCGTTCCTCGAGCGGCGTGAGATTCCAGCGCGTACACTTCGGACACACGGCCCACAACCGACCCTTCTCGCTGTCGAACGCCAGGCGCTTCCCCACCGGAAAATGTTCAATGCTCTCGTTCGCGCCAAGCGATGCGTGGCAGAAGAGGCAGGTGGAGAACATTGCGTGCACGAGTGAGTGAGGGCGGACTGCGCCCACCAAGCTACTGCGACGACTTGCGTTGCAGGAAGAGACTCGCCTTCACGAATATGCCGTCGCTCGCACGGCGCAGCGACGTGAACGCGAGCGCGTCGGGCTCCGTCAGGCTGCTGCCATAGCCCGCAAAAAACGTGGTACCTGGACGCGGGCGATACGAGAACAGCCAGTCCGTTCGCAGCACATTCGAGGAACGCCGCACCGACGGACTGAAGGTCCCGTCAGGCTGACGCTCCAACAGCGCCAGACCCGTGCGATAGTCGCGCAAAGGCTCGCGGCGGTTGGCCTCATACTGCGAGACGACACGCACGAAGATGAACCGGCTGAGCTGATACTCGATACGCAGGCGGGGGATGCGGGTGGAGAACGTGGACAAGCCGTCTTCGGTGCGAATGAACTCATTGCTCGCGTACGTGGCGTTGGCGCGCAGACGTTCTGTGGGACGCAGCGTGACTTCGGCGGTGGCGGCGGTGCGATCCACCGCGCGCGTTTCCGCAAAATCGACGTCTCGCGCCCGGGTGACACCCGCAGACGCGGAGAACCGTCGGTACTGCGGTGTGGACACAGTGAACGCGAGACTCGTCGCATCCAGTCGCGGCGCGGGCACAAAGGCCGCCGGTGTCGCGGTGCCGTTATCCGACGCTACGTTCAAATATGCGCGAGCATCGAAGGCATACTGCGAGAAGCTCGGTGAAAGTGACACCGACCAACCACCGCGCAAGGTGACCTGGTTGTTGGCGCTGAAACGCGTCTCGAGCACGCGACGTCCGGCAAAGAAGTCGTCGTACTTCCAGAGTCCCTGCGTACCGAGGAAGACGTTGTATCGCTCGAAGACGCGGCCTGGTGTGCCGAAGATGGTGATGCGGTTGTTGATAGCGGGCTGCACGTACCCCGTGCGCGCCACAAATCCGTTGTCAGCGCGGAACTCCGGCTGGATGCCGAACAACTTGTAGTTGAATCCCCACGAGCGGCCGGTGCGATCGACGGTGGCTTCCCACAGCGCACCGTTTCGCGTGACGCCGTCGGTGCGCGTGAATGCATTGGCCAGCTGCAACTGCACGAAGTACAGGCGGGCGAATACGTGACGCATGTCCACGCCGATCACCCGGTTCGCACGTCCGCCCCCGACACGCTCGCTGTACAGAACGCCCGCCTGCGACTGTTCGTCGAAGTCGCGTGTGAGCCGCACGATGTTGGCGAGCGGTCGGCTGTTGTCCTCGCTTGCCACCGGCGCCTCGAGCGCGGACAGCAGCGAAATGTTGCCACGTCCGATGCGACCGGTGAGCTTGAGCGCGGCGTCGGGCTGTACGATGCGACGCGTATACACGAGCGTATTGGGCACGTTGAACTGGTCCGAGCCCTCCACGAAGAACGGACGTCGCTCCGGATAGAACAGCGCAAATCGCGGGTCAGCTGCCACCTGCAGTGCATCTGCCTCAACCTGCGAGAAGTCCGGACGGATCGTTCCGTTGAGCACGAAGTTGCTGCCCAGCCCTGCACGCACGTTGCCACCGAAGCGCGGCGTGTTGCTGTAGCGCCAGTCCGCACCGGGAAGGTTGCTCTCCGGCGCGCCGGCGAGTGTGCTGGTGAGTTCGGGATTGAGCGTGACGTCGAGGCCGTGTTTCATTCCGCTCAGCCCCTCGAGACGACCCGCTTGCGCAATGAACGACGCCGCGCCCTGTCGCGCCGGTGTCCACGTTTGCTGATAGCCGCTGTGTTGTACATGCCGGATGACCTGGAATCCCCATCGCTGCGGACCGCCGGCCGGGAACCGTAGACTGCTGAAGGGAATGCGTACCTCCACGACATAGCCATCCGCATTGACCTGACCCCGCGACTGCCACTGAAAGTCTGGACTCAGATCATTCTGTCCGGGGAACACGTTCGAGCCGGGTATGAAACCGCCGCCTTCCACCTTCGTGCCGTCGGCCTGAATGCCGAGCGCGTTGACAATGAACACGAACGCCCGACGCCGTTCATCGAACGTGTCGAGATGAATCTCGACGTGATCATCATTCGAGACGCGATCGCGATCCGCGAGTGTTGCGCGCACCGGTCCATGCGTCTCGAATGCACGCACCCCAAGGTACAGCGCAGATTCCGAATACCAGACAAGCACTTCAGTCGAATCGGGGGCAGCCTGCTGGTCGACCGGCCGGTACATGGAGAAGCCGGTGAGCCGTGCGGCCGTATTCCACACGAGTTCGTCCAAGCGGCCATCGATCTCTATCGCGGCTTCCGTTGCCGGCGGCATGCTGACGGACGTTTGACCATCGCGGGCGTGAAAAACAGGCCCGGTGTCGGGCAAGGGCTGAACGGCGGCAGTGGCAAGCTGCAACGACAGCCCGAGCAATGGGAGCATCATGCGCCCAAAACTAATCGGCGGCGGGCAGCGCTCCGGGGGTCAGTTCGCCGTCGGCGATGGCGGCGATGCGCTCGGCATCTTCCCAACGCGCGTAGAGCGCACCGAGTTCACCGGCCATTGCGCGTCGTTCGTCTTCTTCGTGCAGGGCCATTTCGAGCGCCAGCCGCATGGGCGTCGTATACGTCACGAGAGTGTCGCGCTTGGCAGTGGAGCCGGTCCACGCCATCACACTCATCGATGAGCGACGAGGTGCTCCGTCGGCGAAGCGCAGGACGTCAGCGACGGAGCGCGACTCCTCGACCACGCGAACCGCATCCTCGACGGCGCGGCCGCCACCGCCGGTGCGATTGAGTGCGGGAAGCAGCGCGCCAAGTGCACGCAGGCCCGCGTCTCCGGTAAGCGCTGCTTTTCCCTTGGTTGACGGCACGCTGCGCACACCCAGTCGAGAAAGCAATCGGCCTGTGTCACGCCAGCGGCGGTGATCGAATGACACGGTAGCGGAATCGTTGCCCTGCATCTGCAACGTGGCCTTGTACAGCTCAACGCGACTGAGCTTCAGCACGTCGCCGTTCGCGTCCCGAACGCGCGCGACGGGCAGCGCTGCGTTGTAGGCCATGTTGCCGAAGTTGATGACCTGCGTGAAGCCGCCGATGGAGATGCCGACAGCCGGTCCAGCCAGCATGACACCACCGACCGCTGCGACGCCCGCAGCCGTATATCCCCACATGCGACGGCGACGGCGTCCGAACTGGTCGCCGTAGCGCCATGCGGCGAACTCGGGTCGCAGCGGACGACCAATGCGAACGAGTTCGAGCCCTTCACTCAGCCGAGCGAGTGCGATGTTGTCCGTGGCAACTCGGCGTCTGGTGTTTCGATACTGCCGTTCCGCCTCTTCGATCGCTTCCCAACGCGTGTCGAACGGCGAGAGATTCCAGCGCTCGCACTTCGGACAGACCACCCAGAGTCTTCCGCGTTCCGCGTCGAATGCCAATCGCCGCCCGACGGGGAAGTGTTCGATGACCTGATTCGCCCCAAGCGCAGAGTGACAGAACAGGCAGGTCGTGTACATGTCAGCACTACGAGCGCACACACACGTCTTGTTTCACCGAATGCGGGCGACCCGATGTCAGATCGGTTGATACCGGCCCCACACCCTTTCCAGCGCCGTTGCGATCTCGCCGACCGAGGCACGCGCACGCACCGAGTCGATGATGAGCGGCATGAGCGGCGTCCTCGCACCATTGTGTTCGGGCAGGTATTCGGGTGCCGCGTCACGGAGCGCGGCCAGCGTGCGTTCGGTTGCGCTTTGATCCCGCGACGCCTTCGCTGCCGCCAGACGCGACGCCTGTTCGCGTTCGAGCGCCGAGAAGTCGGGTGCGGCAATGATTGGCGGGTCCTGGCCGTCGCCGAAACGATTGACACCGACGATCACCGTGTCGCCGGCTTCAATGCGGAGCTGCTGCGCATACGCACTGCGCGCGATTTCCTCCTGGAAAAAGTTCGCTTCGATGCCGGCCACTGCACCGCCAAGCTCGTCCACCTTTTCGATGAGCGCGAGCGCGCGCGACTCGACTTCGTTCGTGAGCTGCTCCACGTACCAGCTTCCCGCGAGCGGATCGGCGGTGTCGGCCAGTCCGCTTTCGTAGGCTATTACCTGCTGCGTGCGCAGCGCGAGCGTGGCCGCTTCCGCTGTGGGCAGTGCGAGTGCTTCGTCGTAGCCGTTGGTATGCAGCGACTGCGTGCCGCCAAGCGCGGCGGCGAGTGCCTGCACCGTTACGCGAACCACGTTGGTGAGCGGCTGCTGCGCCGTGAGCGTGACGCCGCCCGTCTGCGTGTGAAAGCGCAGTCGGCATGACTTGTCGTTGGCTCCATATCGTTCGCGCAGCAACCTCGCCCAGAGTCGACGGGCAGCTCGAAACTTGGCCACTTCTTCGAACAGGTCGTTGTGCGCCGCAAAGAAGAAAGAGAGACGCGGTGCGAAGTCGTCGATCGCCAGCCCTGTGTCGATGGCCTGCTGCACGTAGGCCAGTCCATCCGCAAACGTGAACGCAAGTTCCTGTACCGCCGTGCTGCCGGCTTCGCGGATGTGGTATCCCGAGATGGAGATCGGATTCCAGCTCGGCAACTCCTGCGCGCAGAACCTGAAGGTTTCGGCCGTGAGCGCGAGCGACGGCGCAGGAGGATAGATGTACGTACCGCGCGCGATGTATTCCTTGAGGATGTCATTCTGCGTGGTGCCTGAGAGCTTCGCGCGCGCGATTCCCCGCTCCTCGGCGACAACGATGTACATCGCGAGCAGCGTGGACGCGGTGGCGTTGATCGTCATCGACGACGACACCTTGTCGAGCGGAATATCCGCCAGCAGCAGGTGCATGTCGTCCACGGTGTCAATGGCGACGCCCACACGACCGACCTCGCCAAGCGCGCGCGGATTGTCTGAATCGAGCCCCATCTGCGTCGGCAGGTCGAAGGCGACGGACAGTCCGGTCTGGCCCGCCTCGAGCAGCAGCTTGAATCGCTCGTTGGTGGACTGCGCCGTGCCAAAGCCGGCGTACTGGCGCATGGTCCAGTGGCGTCCCCGGTACATGTTCGGCTGCACGCCGCGCGTGTAGGGGTACGCGCCAGGATCACCCAGGTCGGTGGCGTAGTCCATCGCGGCGTCGCTCGGCCGGGCGGCGACAGGAATCGGGATACCGGCGGGGGTAAGGCGTTCGTCAGGCATGGCGTAAGGTAGGGCGAGGACACGGTGACCGGGATGGGCGGCGCGGCGGGCGCAGTCGTCGGCCCTTGACTTCGGCGCAGCGCTCGGCAATCACTGCCGGGTGACCAACATCCTCTCCGGCGCGCGCACTGCGTGCGCACTCGTCTTGCTTGCGTTGTGCGCGGGATCTGTTTCGCGCGAGCTTCGCGCACAGGAGATCGGGCTCTACCGTGCGGGCGGCACGACTGACCTCACCGAGCTAGGCAGCCTGCAGGGACTCGGAGGCTACTTCCGCGTGACCCCGCAGCGCTATCTGTCGCTGCGACTGAATGTGTATCGACACCAAGCCGATGCGATCCAGAGACAGGGGCTGGTGTGCAACAACTACGTGCTCAAATTCATGTGCGACCCTGAGCGCATCGAGAACGCGTCGTCGCTGCAGGGCGCGTCGCTCGCCGCGGGACTTCGTGTGGCGGCAGGCAACAGCGTGGAGTTCGAGCTTGGCGCCGGCGTGAGCCTGAACGAGATCAGTGCCAGCGAGCGCACACAATCAGGTCGTCCGTCGCTGCTCGTGTACGGCAAGTCTGCGCAGTCCGGCGTGCTCGGCCGCGCCGCGTTGCGCGTGCAACCGTTTCTGTCCACGCCAGTGACGGTAGACGTGAGTTATGACGTGCATCAGCTTTCGATGAACGGTTGCTCTACGGATGCAATCGCGTACGCGCCCTACTGTGGCAGCGCCGGGCTGCGTGAATGGCGCGTTGGACTCGGGTACCGCATCCGATGATCGCGCGCATGGGCTCGGGCCGCCTTACGTATGTGCCGCTGCTGCTGCTCGGGCTGTTGTCGACTGGCTGCGCCTCGGCTCCACGTGTTCGACCGGAAACCACGACATTCGCCCCGGCGCTCAGCATCGACCTGTCGGCGATGCAGCGATTGCCGTCGGGGGTGTATATCCGTGATGTCATCGTAGGCGAAGGCACACCGATCGGCGGCGAGGATCAGATTTCACTGCACTACGCCGGCTGGCTCGCGGACGGCACCCAGTTCGATACCAACGTGCCTCCCAAGACACCAATGACGTTTCGCCTTGGACTCGACCGGGTGATAGCGGGTTGGGAGCAAGGCTTGCGCGGCATGCGACGCGGCGGTCAGCGACAGATCGTCGTGCCGCCGTCGCTTGGATACGGTTCGGCAAGACGGCCGAAGATTCCGCCCAACAGCGTGCTGGTGTTCCTCGTAGAATTGGTGGCGCCTCCACAATAGCGGTCGTGGAGAGCGATCCTGCCTGACCGCGACGCGCGGTCACTTACGCTTCCCCTCTGGCCCGAAATTGACATGTCTTCTGCGCGCGCTTCCCATTTGCCCGGCCGGCTCGCACGCGTTGGCTCGACGCTCGTGGTCGCACTGTTCCAGCTCCTCATCGCGTCGACCAGCGCATTCCGCCCTCTGCTTGCGCAACAGGCGCCGGAGTACGGCCCAGCAAACGGAGCATTGGTCATCGTCGGAGGCGGACAGCTCGCGGGTACAGGCATCACCGAACGGTTCATCGAGCTCTCCGGCGGACCGCACGCCAAGATCGTGATCGTGCCCACCGCCGGTGGCAACCGGCGCGAAGACGGAACGCTCGTTCCGTACGACGCCGAGCGGGTGTTGGCAAGCTGGAAGGCGCGAGGCCTCAGCAATGTGCACATGCTGCACACGCACGACCGCAACATTGCCGACACCGACTCGTTTGCCAGCGTGCTGCGTGATGCCGGGGGGGTGTGGTTCAACGGGGGGCGGCAGTGGAACATCGTGGACTCGTACGTCGGCACGCGAACGTACCACGCCTTCCATGACGTGCTCGCGCGCGGAGGCGTGATTGGCGGCAGCTCGGCCGGCGCCACGATTCAGGGCGCGTATCTCGTACGTGGTGCCACGGCCGGCCCGCAGATCATGATGACCGACGAGCCGAATCATCAGGAAGGGTTCAATTTCCTGCGGCGGTCAGCCATCGACCAGCATGTGGATGCACGCAATCGCTGGAATGACCTCATTCCTGTCATCGACAGTTTCCCAACATATCTCGGCCTCGGCATCTCCGAGGGCACGGCGATCGTCGTTCGCGGCGATACCTTCGAAGTGATGGGAAAGGCGGATGTGGCGGTGCATGATCGCACACGTGCAGCGGCCGCCGGCGCTCCACCGTTCATCAAGCTTCCGCCAGGCTCACGCTATGACATGCGCGCGCGGGAAACGATCGTGCTCGGCGCTGCTGCTGCCCCGAACGCTGGAGCGGCGCGCGCAGATAGCCTCAGCGCTGACCGTCCACGCTGAATCGACCGGCGCCCGCGATAAAGATCACGACGGCGCAGCCTAGAAACAGAAACGGCAGCTCACCGCTGCGCTCTCCGCTGAGCGCCCAGCCGTGCGCGACGATGAACGCAGTGCTCATCGTGATCGCGATGAGCAATGCAGCCCAGCGCGTACAGAGACCGACAATGAGAAAGATCGGCGCGATTACCTCGCCGAGCACGGCGAGCGCGAGAGAGGCTGTCGGGTCAAGCCCAAATACACTGCGAAACGTCGGGTTGTCGGAAAGCAGACGCTCCAGCTTGCCAAAGCCGTGCAGCGTCATGAGAAGCGTACCAACCCAAATGCGAAGCGCAAGCAACGCCAGGTCAATGTTGGTAGGTAGCGCATCGAGACGGAGAGCGGATTTTATCTTTGTCATACTGCAGGGTACGGCGTGCGCACGGCAAACGCTGCGGTCTTCGACTTATCGTGAGTCGCGAATCCTCTGCTACGGCGTAAGTCCGAGTGTCTTGAGCCAGTCAGCAAGCGGTGGATAACCTGGCGCTCGCCTCGCGAGTTCCGTGGCAGTTGCGCGAGCGCGCTCGGCATCACCGGAGAGCGCGTAGGCCAGTGAAAGGCGATACATCGCCTCCACGTTGCGTGCATCGAGCTGTACCGCAAGGCGATAGCGATCGATGGCTTCGCTCCATCGTGCTTGCTGCGCAAAGCTGAATCCCTGCTCCGCCGCACCGCTCGACGTTTTCTGCGATGCCATCGCACGCGCCAGCAGCGAGTCACCTTCGGCATACCGACCCGCGCGCACGAGCGCGGTGCCCGCAAGCCGCGCCGGCAATTCGAAGCCGTCGAGCTCGGCGATGAGTCCGCGATACTCGCTCACCGCCGCGTCCACGTCGCCGGCGCGAACATACTGCTCAGCGAGTTGCAGCTTGCCCGTTTCCCACGCGGCGCCGCCCGCCGCTACGGCAAACGCGATCGAATCCACCACGCTCACCGGAACGTACTCGCGACGATAGTCCGGCTGTCCCTCCACCGGCACGAACGGCCATCGCGTCGTGATCGTTGCCACGCGATGTGCGACAAGTCGATCGTCGAACGGCGTGAGATAGCGCTCGGCTTCGTATTGCGCCCACGGCTTCACGCGCGACGTGTCGAGGCGCGAGGAGAAGGCTGGCATCGAGCGCAGCGTCTCCCAGAATGTTCGGGCCACGAGCGAGTAGCCGTCCGCGTTGGGATGCACGTGTTCCAGAAACAACTCGGCACCCGGCGCGCTTGCAGGTGCGCGTGATGCGAAGCGTTCCGTTACCGGCGCATAAGTCGCACCCTGACGCGTGGCGACGCGTTCCGCGATGTCGCGAAAGGACGACGGTGCGCGAAAACGAATCACATCGAGGTCGCGCGCTTCGCTGAAAGCGTCGCGAGCCACCGAGCTGTCGCCGCTGGCGAACGCTGTGCGTGCGCGTGCGAAGGCGGCTCGCGCCGGCTCGTTGCTGTCGGCGACGAACGGCGCCTGGTCGCGAACGTTACCCGGAATGGAAGCCAGTATCACCGGCACGCCCGCGTCACGCAGTGTGCCGAGCAGGATGTCGAGATTCTCTTCGTATTGCTCCACACCCCGCTGAAACGCGTCGCCACCGAGCACGATATTTCGATCACGCGCCACGCTTTCCATGAAGCTCGCCGATGCCATGGCGCTTTCCGACGGCTTGGGTGCACGGAGCCGGGCCACATAGCGCCGCGCAAGCATCACAATGCGCAGTCGCTGCAAGCGAAGAAACGTGCGCGTCACCGCGGGAGATGGCGACGCGAACCGTTCGCTCGATGATGCACCGAGCACGCCGTAGTACTCGTTGTGGCCAGCATAGACCAGCACGAGATCGGGCTGCTGATCGATCACTTCGTGCACGAGGTCGAGCATGGCAAAACTGTTTGTTGCCGCGATGCCGAGATTGATGACCTCGACCGAGTCACTCGGCATGGCATCGCGCAACACGCTGCGCAGCAGTCGCGGGAAGCTGCCGGTGCGCGGATACGGAAATCCTTGCGCCGCCGATTCGCCGAGCACAAAGACACGGAATCCATTCGCCGGCTTGGCCGCGGCGAACAGTTCGGGATTGGGAGCCGGCGGCTGCCGCTCGACCACAAACCACCGCGCCGCGACGCTTGGATTGGGCACCAAGAGCGTGCCATTGCCCACGGGCGCCGTCTCGAAGAGAGGGAGTCGCCCGCTGTCCCAGAACATGCGTAGTCCGAGTTCGACCGCACCGAGCAACAGAAACGGCAGCGATACCGCAATCGCGAAGAAGAGGCGTTCGCGTTTCGCCATCAGAAAATCGAATAGATGAACGGAGCGAGCGCTGAGCCCTGCACCACCGCTACCAGCGCGCCGAGCGCGACCAACATGATTACCAGCGGGAGCAGCCACAATTTCTTGTGCGCACGCAGGTACAGCCAGAGTTCCTTGAGAATGGTCACGCGTTAAAACTGACGTTCCATCGCGCGCCGCGCTACGTCGGCGTCTCTCGGCTCGCGCTTTGCCCAGTAGCTCGGCGCGTTTATGTCACGCGCGAGTGGGCTACGGCCGAAGGTACGCCGCAGCAGGCCGGTGGGCAGGACGGCGAGCCACCAGAGCAACGTGAAGATGATGGGCGTGGTCACGCGTCCGATTGTGTGACCGAGAGCCATCCAGGCGCGTTCGACGCGTCCGAGGCGTGTTGGAACCAGCGTACCGAGCAGCGCGAAGACAGCTGCCAGCGTCCCGAAGACCGTACGCGCCACATACGCTTCCCGCCAAAGTGCGATCAACGCGAACACAGCGAATGCTGTAGCGAGCGTGAACGCGAAGCGACGGCCGGCGGCGGGTGTCATGCGCGTGGTGTCGGGTGTGGTCGGCGGCACGCTCGATCGTACGGTAGTGGCGTCGGGCGTCATCGACGGCAGACTCAATCGAGCGGAAGCGGCGTCTGCCAGCGCGAGGAGTCCGCGTCGGGTTGTTCAGCGCGAATCACGAAATACGGTGGAATCGCGAGTGCATCAATGTTGGTGCGCATGAGGCATTTGTATGCGTCCGAGGGCGTGCAGACGATCGGCTCGCCGCGCACGTTGAAGCTGGTGTTGACGAGCACAGGACAGCTCGTGCGAGCATCGAACGCTTCGAGTACGGCGCGAAGGCCCGGGGTGCGATCGGCGGTGACGGTCTGCAAGCGCGCTGAATAGTCGAGATGTGTGATTGCCGGCAGGTCGGACCTCGGCATGTTGAGCCGATCGATTCCCCATGTTGCATCTGCGGGCATGGCCAGACGGCGCTCCTCCCGCACGGGAGCCACTTGCAGCATGTACGGAGAATCGCCAACGATCTCGAAGTACTCGGCCGCGCGTTCGGCCAGCACTACTGGCGCGAAAGGACGAAAGCCTTCGCGGAATTTGATGCTGCGATTGAGTCGCGACTGCATGCCCGGATTTCGTGCGTCCGCGAGGATGGAGCGTGCGCCGAGTGCGCGGGGCCCGAACTCCATTGGCCCGTCGAACCAGGCGATGATGCGTCCATCAGCCAGCCACCCTGCGGATCGTGCGATGACGCCCTCACGTCCGAGTTCATGCATCACGGCGCCCTCTGCACGCAGCTGCTGCGCAACCTGCTCCGCACCGAACTTGGGACCGAGCAACGCGCCGCGCATGCTGTCATGTTGATCATCGGCCTCACGCGGCTGCTCGAACCAACGGTGCCACGCGAGCAAGGCGGCACCGAGTGCGCCACCCGCGTCACCGGCCGCCGGCTGCACCCACAGTCTGTCGACAATACCCTCGCGCAGCAGCTTTCCGTTGGCGACCGCGTTGAGTGCGACACCGCCAGCCATGCAAAGCGATCGCGAATCCGCGTCACGCACCGCGGTGCGCGCCATGCGCTTCACGATCTCCTCCGTCACGTCCTGCACGGAACGTGCGAGATCCATTTCGCGCTGCGCGAGCGGTGACTCCGGTGCACGCGGTGCGCCGCCGAAGTGCTCGCTGAATCGTTCGTTGGTCATGCGCAGGCCGGCCACGAAGTCGAAGCAGTCCTGTCGCATGTGAAAGGAGCCGTCGTCGCGCAAGTCGATGAGGTGCTCGTAGATCGCGCGGGCGAATCGAGGCTCGCCATAGGGTGCGAGGCCCATAAGCTTGTACTCGCCGGAGTTCACGCGAAAGCCCGCGTGATAGGTGAAGGCGGAGTACAGCAAACCGAGCGAGTCCGGGAAGCGCAGTTCGTGCGTCAGTTCCAGGGTGCTGCCATCGGCTCTTCCCATGGACGCCGTGGCCCACTCGCCGACGCCGTCGACGGTGAGCAGCGCTGCACGCTGGAAGGGGGACGGGTAGAACGCGCTGGCGGCGTGGGACTCGTGGTGCTCACACCAGAGCAACTTGCCGTCGTAAGCACCCAGTCCACGACGAATCGCGCCATCGAGGTCGAGCTTGGACTTGGCCCACAGTGGACCGGACTTGAGGAAGGCGCGCCAGCCGCGCGGCGCGGTGTAGAGCCAACTCTCGAGCAGTCGGTCGAGGTGCAGCACCGGCTTGTCATAAAACGCAACCGCGTCGAGTTGGTGGGCAGCGATGCCTCCCTCGTCGAGGCAGAATCGTGCGGCCAGCTCCGGAAACGCGTCATCGCCCTTTCTTCTCGTAAAGCGCTCTTCCTGAGCGGCCGCCACAATATAGCCATCCCGGACGAGACATGCGGCGCTGTCGTGATAGAAGGCGGAGATGCCGAGGATATTCGTCATTCGGTGCCAAAGCTATGTGATGCCCCGCTGGAAGCAACGGACAATAGCTCCGAACTGAGATGCACAATGGGGTGGATGGGGCGATCGGTGACCGGTTGTTGGACGCGCCTGGCGTGTAGTCAACCGAGGCGAAAATCGTATTTGACACTGCATCCTGTTTGATGGTAAGGTACGCGATCTTGACGCAGTAAGCTCCGCCGCACTCTCCCACCACCCGGCCCCCTTCATGATGAAGCAACGAATACTCTCGCTGTTGCTTGGCACGTTCTTTCTGGCGACGCACGCTGGTGCGCAGCAGAAGGTCGTCACAGGCAAAGTGACACGCGACGCCAGCGTTCCCCTTTCCGGCGTGTCGGTGATCGTCAAGGGGACCAGCCAGTCGACGCAGACCAACACCACCGGTGATTACTCGATCAACGTGGATGTCGGTGAGACGCTGGTCTTCCGCATCATCGGCTACATCCCGAGCGAGCGGGTGGTTGGCGCAGCGGACATCATCAACGTCCAGCTCGAGAAGACGACCGCGAGCCTCGATGCTGTCGTGGTGACCGCGCTGGGCCAGACGGCGGTGCAGCGATCGATCGGCACGTCGCAGCAGACGGTGCTCGGCGCCGATGTGGCACAGACGGGACGTGAGAACTTCATCAATGGATTGCAGGGGCGTGTCGCGGGGGTCGAAGTCACGAGCAGTTCGGGCGTTCCAGGCGCTTCGTCCTCCATCACCATTCGCGGCGTCAGCTCGATCAGCAGCAGCAACCAGCCGCTCATGATCATCGACGGCCTGCCGATGGACAACAAGACGATGAACACGAACGTGCTCGCGTCGGACGCTCCCGGATCGGCGACCGCGTTCAACAACCGGGGCCTCGACTTCACGAACCGCGCGGCGGACATCAATCCGGAAGACATCGAGAGCATGGTCGTGCTCAAGGGCCCGGAAGCGTCAGCGCTATACGGCATTGACGCGGCGAACGGTGCGATCGTCATCACCACGAAGCGCGGCAAGGCCGGCACGGCTGGCCTGGAGTACAGCAGCAATGTCCGCGTCGACAACGTGCGCGCCCAACCCGAGGTGCAGCGGGTGTACGGTCCGACTTCGCTGGCCGGTGACGCCATCGGCTCCTTCCAGTACTTCGGCGCGCCGTATGCTCCGAACACCACGTTCTTCGACAACGTAGACGGTTTCTTCCGGCAGGCGCTCACACAGGCGCACAACATTGCCTTCAGTGGCGTAGCCGCTGACAATCGCGTCAACTACCGCATTGGTGCGGCGGTCAACCGCCAGGAGGGCGTCGTACCTGGTTCACAGTACAATCGCGTCACGCTGACGGGTGCGTCCGGCGGACAGGTGACGAACTGGTTGCGCACCGACGTCTCGATTCAGTACTCGCAGGCCGACAACGACCAGCCGTTCAAAGGGGCCAACGGTCCATTGCTCGGCCTGCTGTTGTGGCCGCAAACGGACAACGCCTCCAACTATTTGACGCCAGCCGGCACGCGCCGCCAGGTCACGTCGCTGACGACAAGCAATGAGACGGACAATCCGTACTTCAATGTCTTCAAGAACCAGATCAGCTCGACCAACAACCGATTGATTGCTAACGTCGGCCTTGTCATCACGCCGTTCTCGTGGGGCTTTCTCAAGTCCAACATCGGCACGGACAACTACACCAACGAAGCCCAGATCCTCCGTCATCCCGAGAGCATCTACGGCAACTCGAACAACGGCATCATGGATGTGGGTAACGATGTGACGCGCAACATCAATGTGCAGAACATCTTCAACATCAATCCAATCAACATCACCGAAAACCTGTCGGTCTCGGGACTCGTCGGCAACTCGCTGAATGCCTTACGTTCGGGGACCAACTCGCTGAGCGGTCAGGATTTCCTCGACCCGAACTTCGTCTCGATCAACAACACGAACCTGCGGCAGAACCGCTCGGTGATTTCGGAGCGCCGACTGCTGAGCGCGTTCAGCAGCATCACCGCAAACTACAACGATTTCTTCTTCCTCACGGTGACCGGTCGTAACGACTGGACGTCGACCATCCCGCAGGAACGGAACTCGTTCTTCTACCCGTCGATCAACTCGTCATTCATCTTCACTGACGCGTTTCCGACGCTTGGCAACTTCATGACGGGCAAGCTGCGCGGCGGCTACGCCGAAGTAGGCCGCGACGCCCGTCCCTACGCGTTCCGCCCGTCGCTCGAGTTCAAGACGACGTCGTTCGGCGGGTACGGTTACGGATTCACCGGTCCGAACCTGGGCCTCAAGCCCGAGTTCGCGCGCTCGTACGAGTTCGGCACGGAGCTCGGCTTCTTCCAGGACCGACTGGGCGTGGACGTGACCGTCTATCGCAAGCAGACGAAAGATCAGATCGTCAACGACATCCGCGGCAGTTACGCAACCGGCTTCATCCTGTTCAACCTGAACGGTGCCGTCACGCGCAACGAAGGCCTCGAAGCGTCGGTGCGCATGACGCCGGTGCTCAAGAACAACTTCTCGTGGGACGTGCTGGCCAACTTCGACCGTGCTCGCGGCAGGGTGCTGGAGCTGCCGAACGAGCTGCCCGAGTCGTACGTCTCTGACACCTGGTTGTTCGGCAACGTGCGCAACGGCACCGCGCCCGGACTCTCCACGCGGTCCCTCACAGGCTTGTTCTACCTGCGAAACGAGCAGGGCCAGCTGCTGATCGACCCCACGACGGGCCTGCCGCTGCGCTCGACGACGTTCATCGACGCCGGCTACGATCGCCAGCCGGACTTCACGATCGGCCTCACGAACACATTCCGCTACAAGCGGTTCTCGATGAACTTCCTCATCGATATGCGCCGCGGTGGGGACGTGCTGAACGGCACGGAGCAGTTCCTGACGGCGCGCGGACTCAGCGACCGTACGCTGGACCGTGACGTACCGCGAGTCATCGATGGCGTGTTGCGAGACGGCAAGGAGAATAGCGCGACGCCTACGAAGAACAACATCGTGGTCATTCCCGCGGTGCAGCCCGCATTCTACAGCAACATCAGCGAAGAGCTGTTCATCGAGAAGGACATCAACTGGGTGCGCCTGCGCGATATCACGCTCCGCATGACGCTTCCGGGCCGTCTGGTGGGCGCACGCGATGCCAGCGTCTTCATCACGGGCACGGACCTGCTGCTCTTCACGAACTACTCGGGCCTCGATCCGATCGTGAATGGCAACACGGCCGCCGTGGGTGGCTCGGGCGCCGCGGGCATCGATTTCGGCAACTTCGCGATGCCGCGTGGCTACATGTTCGGCTTCCGGGTGAGCTACTGATCATGCGAACCTTTACTGAATCCTGCGCGCAACGCGCGTCGATCCACTCCTCGTTCAACCGACAGTCCATGAAGACCATTCGCGTCGCTCTGCTCGCAGGCGCGCTCACGCTGACAGCGGGGTGTGACAACGTCCTCGACGTCAACGAGAATCCCAACGCGCCCCAGGTCGTTTCGGCGAACCTGTATCTGCCGCCCATGCTGTACTGGATGGGCACGTCACCGCAGTGGGACGGCCGCTTCATCGGCCGCTACACGCAGCAGTTCTTTCTGGCCACCGGTTCACTGAGCACGTGGGATCGAATGGGCTATGATCCGTCCAGCGACAACGGTGCGCAGCAGTGGCGCGACGTCTACTGGAACCTGGGCCAGAACCTGGTCGACATGATGGCACTGGCAGAAGCCGAGCAGCGCTGGGACCTGCTTGGTGTCGGTCATGTGCTCAAGGCGTGGGGTTGGCAGGTACTCACCGACATGCACGGCGAGATCATCGTGAAGGAAGCCATCGACCAGAGCAAATTCAGCTTCAACTACGACACGCAGGAGTATGCGTATCAGGAAGTCGGTCGCTTGCTGGACGAAGCGATCACGCTGCTGCAGCGTACCGACGGCGCCGTCAATCAGGCATACATGGGCCGCACCGATGCGATCTACAACGGCGATCGTACCAAGTGGCTCAAGTTTGCGTATGGTCTCAAGGCGATTCACCTGAACCACTTCTCGAACAAGAGCACGTACAATCCGACCGCAGTCATCGCCGCGGTGAACAACTCGTTTTCCAGCAACGCTGACGATGCCCTGGCTGCCTTTCCGGGCACGAACAACAACGACCGGAACTTCCTTGGCCGCACTCGCGGAAATTTCCCCTCGTACCGGCAAACGCGGTTCGTGCTGGGCCTGATGGATGGGACACAGTTCGGCGCCGTCGACCCGCGCATGAGCCGAATGCTCTCACCGTCGCCGGACGGACAGTACCGCGGACTCGACCCGGACGTTATCGGTTTCGGCGGTTTGCCGCCCGCTCAGCAGCCGCAGAATTTTCACGGTTATCCGGGTACCGGCGGCATCGGACTACCCGGACGCTACCTGTTCGCGGATGCCGTGCGTATGCCGATCATGACGTACTCGCAGTTGCAGTTCGTCAAGGCGGAGGCCGCGTACAAGGCGGGCCAGCCCGCAATAGCGCTCGAAGCGTACCGGAACGGCATCGCGTCGCATATCGATTTCGTGAATGCGCGCAACAACGAGGACAACCAGACGCCTTCGCAGATTACGGCGGCGGAGAAAGCCGCGTTCCTGGCGAGTCCGAGTGTCGTGCCCACGTCGCCCTCGGCGCTCACGCTCACGCAGATCATGTCCCAGAAGTACATCGCGCAGTGGGCGTGGGGACACAATGAACTGTGGATGGATATGCGCCGCTATCACTACACGGACATTGATCCGGCGAGCGGAAAACAGGTATTCCCCGGTTTCTCGCCGCCCGCCGTACTCTATCCGGATAACGGTGGCCAGATCGTGCAGCGCATCCGTCCGCGCTTCAACTCGGAGTACGTCTGGAATCGCCCGGGGCTCGACGCGATCGGTGGACTCGCGCTCGACTTCCACACGAAGCCGCTCTGGATCACTCAACCGTAAACCCAGCGATGACCATTCTCCGATCTCTCGCGTTGCTCCTGTGCGCCGTGTCACTTACCGCGTGCGAGAAGAACGCGGTGCAGGACATCACCGGTGCGCTGCCGGCATCGCGCATCAAATTTTTCAACTTCGGCGTCAATGCGCCGGCCGTGAACTTCTACGCGAATGACGCGAAGATGACGGCGATCAACTCCGCGACAGGCGTGGAGTCCAACCTCGGTGTCGGCTATGGAAGCGTCGGTTCCGGCGGCTTCTATGGTGCGGTGGAGCCCGGGCAGTACACGCTCTCGGGACGCATCGCCGCGGCGACCGACAAGAACCTTCCCATCTCGTCAGTGGTGGGCGACCTGGCCGCGAATGGCGCGTATTCGTTTTACCAGAGCGGCTTCTACAATACGGCGACGAAGAGCGTTGACGGGTTCATCATCGCCGACGTCTTCCCGGAGGCGATCGATTACTCGGTGGCGCTCGTGCGCTTCGTGAACGCGATCTCGAACTCGAGTCCGATGACGCTCTACGCGACCAACAACGAAACCGGGGTAGAAACCCCGCTTGGCAGTGCGGTGGCGTACAAGTCTGGTGGCGCATTCACGCCGCTGCCAAGCGGCGTGTACAGCCTGGCGACGCGGACGGCGAGCTCAACCAGCAACGCGATCGTCCGTACGGGTGTCTCGTTCATCGCGGGGCGCGTCTACACGATTGGTGCGCGTGGTGATATGACGGTCACCTCAACCACCGCTGCTACCCGGCCGTTCCTGGACAACACCGCCAACCGCTGAACACAAGGCGCGAAGCGCGAAGCGCGAAGGTTGACGACTGCAGACCCCCTGGCGAGTTGCCAGGGGGTTTGTGTTTGGTACCCAGCTGCTCTGTTGATAGCGGGAGGAGTGTTGCGACTCAGGCAGTCAGCGGGGCGCGAACGCGCAAACGCGTTTGCGCGTTTGCGCTATCTGCAGACGGCATGGCTACCCAATTCAGCCCATGCGACCAACATCGTTTGCGCCTTATTTCGTCCAGATGAGGATGCTGCCGCAGCCGCTCAGCGCCGGCATGAATTGTGGCGGGGCCTGTGATTGCTGATAGACCTCGATCCCGATGATGCGCTCGGGAGTGACCACGGCGTCAAGTGCCATGCCGTCGAGCGTATTGAGCTGCATCCCGTTCAGATAAAACGTGGGTGCGCATCGCTCGCCGAAGGGATCACGCATGCGAACAGTGTCGGCTGGCGAATCGAGATAAACGCCCGGCACGAGATTGCGGAAGAGGTCCGACGTGACATTGGGTTGGCGCCTGACGATATCCTCGGCGGTGATGAATCGGCCAAGTCCGGATCGGCTACGTGCGCGAAACTCCTCCAGCCGGTTGTAGCGATCGTAGTTCGCGATCACCTTGAGGGTATCGAGCATGTCGTCGTACGTTGACAGCGCGAGTCGCACAGGCGCTGCGCCGTTCACGACATCAATCGATTGGCGCAGCGGATAGAAGCCGACAGCGCGCACCTCCAGCTGGCGAGATCCGGCGGGCGCGGCTGGCACGACCCACTCCCCGCGTTCGTCCGTTCGCACGGGAGTTCCGTTCTCGAGCGCAACCTGCGCGCCAACGATCGGTCGGCCATCGGTGACGCGTACCACGCGCCCGCGCGTCGCGATGCGCGCCGACCCGACATAGAGCTCATGTCGCAGGAATCCGTCCTGCGGCACCTGTGCCTCGATGACATCGGTGCTGTCCGACCCGCGGCTGGCACGCAGGAACACACTGCCCGGCTGCGGCACGTCGCAGACGGCGAACCAGCCATTGGCGTGCGTGACCGTTGTACGCCGCACGGTACGCCGTCGCATGCCATCCTTGCCAAGGGTGAGCTCCACCCAATCCGCGCCCACCGTTACGCCGGAGAGCGGTGCGCGTGTGGACGCATCGCGCACGATGCCCATGACCACAGCGGAGCTGCGTCCCGAGGCAGCCTGGCAGAGTGCTTCACGAATGCGCGCCGACGACGGAATCGCGAGGTCGGCACGCACTACGACCTGACCGGCGACCGTGACCGTACGCAGCATGGGCTCCAGGCCGAGCGAGTCGAGCTTGTCGTGATGGAAGCCAAGCGTGAACCGACCGGCCGGCACATCGCGGAATGAGAAGTTGCCAACCGAGTCGGACATGACCGACTGCCCGAAGCTGCTGCGGGTATCATCGGCGACGAGCTGCACGAGTGCGCCGGCGAGGGGGGCGCGGGCGACACTGTCATGTACGGTGCCGCTCACCATGGCGCCCTGCGCGTGCGCCGCGGCGGTGAAGCCGAGCGCCGCGCATATCGTCAACAGCGGCAGCAGCATGCGTGAGGTGCGGTTGGGGCTCACGGAAATGGGCAGGATGACGGAGGCATTGCCACGTGCGGTGATCTCTTGCAAGCTACGCATGGCGGCCAACGTCGCCAACACGTAGCCCACACCTGCAGACGTCTGGCCCGCACAGTTTCTGAGCTGCGTCTCTCCCGAATCCCCCTCGTGCCAAGAGCCTTCGCACACTTGCTGCTGTCCGCCCTTCTGTGCATGCCCCACGCGCTCGGTGCACAAACTGCTCCGCCGCCGGCCGCGCAGCATCCCTCGCCGATGGTCGATTTCACGCGCGTGCACGAGCGGCTGCAAGAACGCGCATTACCTGGTACGAACCGAACATTTCCGGGTCCGGCCGGACGAGCGATGGAGGTGAGGTTTCCGGATCACCTGCGGCCCGACTCGACCTTCGATCTGGTGATTCACTTTCACGGTGCGTCATGGCTGCCGATGCAGGCGGTTGCAGCGGGTGATCGTGCGCGCGCGGCGGCGGTGGTGAACCTGGGCGCCGGATCGGGCGCCTATCATCGCGCCTTTGCGGATCCTACAGCGTTCGACTCGTTGCTGGCGGGTATTGCCCGCGTGATGTTCGAGAACTCTGCATCGCGACTCAGCCAAGTAGTGCTCACCGGCTTCTCCGCGGGCCATGGCGCGATACGCGCGATCCTGCGTTCGCCGCAGCACATGGCGCGCGTACACGGGGTGCTGTTGCTCGACGGCATGCACACGTCCTACGTGCCGGAGAGACGCGTTCTCGCGGACAGCGGCATGCTCGACACCACTAACCTTGCCGCATTTGCAGAGTTCGCACGGGCAGCGATGCGCGGCGAGAAGCGATTCGTCATCACGCACTCAGAAATATTTCCGGGCACGTTTGCGAGCACCACGGAGACGGCCGACTGGCTGCTGCAGGCGCTTTCGCTGCGGCGAACCCCGGTGCTCGCCTGGGGACCGCGCGGCATGCAGCAACTCAGCATGGTGCAGAGCGGTCAGCTGGAAGTGCTTGGCTTTGCGGGCAACACCGCGCCCGATCATATCGATCACCTGCACGCGATGCCGGAACTGCTGCGTCGGCTGCTGGGAGAACCCGCTGCGTTGCGTCCTACAACAGGGCCGGATTCCTCCGCCACACCGACACCGTAAGCGCAGTCGCAAACGAAACCCACGCGACATACGGCACGAACATCATGCCGGCGACGGGATCACGCAGCCAGAACGCGGCCATCGTGGCAATTACCGCCGTGAGCAGCATCGAAACTTCCACGGTGGCCGCAATCCCGCTGTGCTTCACAAAGAAAATCCAGCTCCAGGCAGCGTTCAGCACGAGTTGCACGAAGTACAGTATCAGCTCATTTCGCGCGCCGTCGAAGCCGAACTCACGCCAGATGCGCCAGGCGGCCACGGCCATGAGTACGTACAGCACCGTCCACGCCGGTCCGAACAGCCAGGCGGGCGGTGACCACGACGGACGGTCCAGGCGTCCATAAAACCCGGCAGCGGCCTTCGCGGTGACAGCACCGCTGATGGCCGCCAGACTCGTGCCCACGATCCAAGCGGCAAGGCTGAGTATGGTCGACAGCTCAGGCACGCGCCGCTAGCGTGCGAAGCGCAGCTACAAGACGGTCGGCATCGGCAGGCGTGTTGTACAGTGCCGGTGTCACGCGCACGCAGTCGCCTTTCGCCAGTCCCGAGCGCCACACGGTGAAGATGCCGAACTCCTCCAGCAGCGTGCGCGCCACAGCCTGATTGGCCTCGCGCGTTCCGCGACCATGCAAACGGAAGCCGGTGATCGCACCGACGAGTCGAGCATCGCTGGGAGTGAGAACGTCAACGCCCGGAATGTCTCGCGCAGCCTCCGCCCACCGATTGCGCAGATAGCGAAGTCGCGCGGACTTGTTCGGAATGCCGATGGACGCCTGAAAGTCGAGCGCATTCGGTATCGTCATGACCGTGGCAAAGTCAGAAGTGCCGGTGTGCATGCGACTGTCGATGCGATCCAGCGAACCCTGGTCACCATGCGCGCGGTCGATGGCTGCAAGGCGTCCCGCACGGATGTACATCACGCCCGCACCAACCGGCGCGCCCACCCACTTGTGCAGGTTGACGCCCACGAAGTCAGCACCCAGATCGCCGAGCGAGAGCGGCACCTGTCCGAACGAATGCGCCGCGTCCACCACAACGTCCACACCACGGGCGCGCGCAAAGGCCGCGACCTCGCGAACGGGCAGCAGCAGACCCGTCTTGTTATTGCAGTGCGTGAGCAGCAGCAACTTCGTGCGCGGATTTGCGTCGAGGGCGTGAGTGTACGCAGCCAGAACGTTTTCGTATGTGGCCGGCTCAGGGATGTCGATCGTTACCACCCTCGCGCCGCGTCGTTCGGCGAGCGCGTTCATCGACCACTGCATCGCGTTGTAGTCGAGATCTGCATACATCACCGTGTCGCCCGCCTTCACGCCATTGTATTGGCCGATCAGTGATTGCAGCGCTTCGGTCGCGTTGCGCGAAAACGCGATCTCCACCGAGCTTACGCCGAGCGCCTCAGCCACACGTCGACGCGACTCGGCGGCCATTGCCGGAAACTCGCGCCGCGCAAAGTACGAGCTCTCTCGATTGACACGATCAATGTTCTCGTGGTACGCGGCGAGTACCGGCGCTGCCATCATGCCGAAGAAGCCAGCCTCGAGATTTGTCGCGCGGTCGGTGATGCGATACTGCGCCGCAACCTGCCGCCAATACACCTCGTCCTGCGCGATATGCTGTGGATTGCCTTCGCGAGGCCCGAGTGGCCCAGGCGCCGCATCGTTATCCAGCATCACAAGTGCCGATGCGCTCTGCGCTGCCGCGACCCCTGCGGATGAGGTCGCCAATACAGAAGCGGACGCCAGCGCACCCTTTCGTACAAACTCCCGACGTGTAGTCATGCGTCAAAGCTAGCGCTCGCCGAATTGCGCGGCAACGAGTGATTTGCGTGCGAACCGGACGGAATGAATGTTCTTGAAGCACGCCCCCACGAATATTCCACAGAACGGGCCATGTCATTTATCCCACAAAGTCGATCCTGGGCGGGGAAACGCGCGGTGCTGCTGGTACACGGCATCGGCAACTCCAGGCCTGGCGACTACGCCGAGCTGCTGCAAGCGCTCCACTCGTTGCTTGGTGACGATCGCGAGTCGGTCGCGGTGTACCAACTCTTCTACGATCACTTCAACGACTGGTTCGTCGAGAAGACGAACGCCACCTATCTGCTGGACTCAGCGGTCAAGTCACTTGCCGAGCGTATCGAGGATCCGGCGTTGGGCACGACCGTGGCTGAGTACGTCGGCGACATTCTCTGGCCTGTGTTGAGTGCGAATGCGCGTGCGTGCGTTCGCGAAGCATATCTCGCACAGCTCAAGCAGATCGTGGACGATGGCGAAAACAGTGACGTTCCCGTACGACAGCAGCAGGTTACCATCATTGCACACTCCCTCGGCTGCTTCCACACATACGAAACGCTGCATCATGCAGCAAAGTACAGCAGTCACATGTTGCAGCCCGCGTCGCACGAGGTGCGCTTTGCCAACGTCATCTTCATGGCGTCGCCCGTGCAGATGATCCGCACAGTCGCCGAGCGACTCGGCTCGCTGGTGCCCAATCGGCGGTGGCTGGAAACGGTACAGGGAGACTCGCTCTTCATTCCGTTCGAAACGCGAACGAACGGCAGCCAGGTGCAGAGTGTGCGAAACTGGGTCTCGGTGACGGGTGATCTCGATCCTGTTGGCGGCCACTTTTTTCGAAGCAGGGCCGACTGGGCGTACATGAACGTGCCGGGACAGCACTCGTTTGTTGACAGGCAGTTTCCGACGAACGTGACAAGTCGTGACGAGCTGATCGCACGGCTCAAGTCGTCTGCGCTCAAGGGCGCGGCACCGACCGTCAGTCCAAGCGATCCGCACTCATGGCAGGAGTACATCGCGCGTCATACGGTTGACCTCAGACAGTGGATTCTTGTATGAGCGCGAGTATAGCCAGCGCGATCACGATGCTGTTGCTCGCGTTCTCACTTGCACACGCGCAGCCCGCTGCGCGTCGCCCCATCACCGGCACGGTCGGCGACCTGTTGCGGGCCGCAACGTCGAGTGCACGTGTAGCGCAGTTCTCCGACACAATGCCTGTGGAATTCGCGATGCTGGTTCGACAACTCGACGCACTCGGCCGGCGCGGCCTTGACAGTTTGTCGCTTGATGCCGTAGGTCGCGAGTGGATGGCCACAGAGGGCCCACGCACGGCACCGCTCGAACGCATTGCGCGCTGGCGCCGCGACGACGTGCTCGCGCTGATGACACCGGCGGAGGCGGTCGCGCTGGATTCACTGGCGCTGATCAGTTCGCAGTACCTGCCCGACCTGCTCGAGCTGCGCGTCTCCGTGGACAGCGCGAACATACTCTTCGCACCCGTGCGCGCGTTCAATCGTGCGCGACGTCAGGTTTCACTGTCACAGAGCCTTGAAAAGCTGCGTCGGTACGAACGCAAGTACGGGCCCGGGTCGCCACGGCTCAACGCGGCTGAAGTCGGACTCAACTTCGTCGCGCAGAACGTGCCCCCATTCCAGCCGAGCGCGGACGGTTGGCCCAGTCCGCTGGAGCTCGTCGCATCGTATGTACCAACCTACCTGACCGTGAACGACGGACGCGCGCAGGCATGGACGTTGCTGGAAGGCGGAGTGCGACTGTACATGTTCGACCCGGCGTGGGGACGCTCGGGAATGGCCGGCGTCATACGTCCCGGACACATCTCCGCCGGCCTCGCAGTGGTGAATGAGACTGGCGGCGCGCTGCGCGAGCCGTGGCGCGGCGACTCGCGACTTGGAGGGTTTCTTTCGTGGGGCGGCGCGAAGATCGCCTTCGTGGGTGGCGACGGACCCAACGTGCTCGTCTCGCGGCAAGTGCAGCTTATTCCCTGGGTCTTCTGACGTGCTGGCGGCTTTACGCAAACGCGAGACGCGCCAGCGACCCACTTCGGGCCTTACCCCTCCAGCGCCACCACGCCGTGCTCGCGCGTATCCTCGCGACGGCGACGCGGACCGGCATCCTCCGTGCCTTCAAGGAACTCCAGCGCGGTCTCCACTTCCGCCTTGCTCCCGATGTACAGCGGCGTTCGCTGGTGCAGGTCGGTCGGGTCTACGTCGAGAATGCGACGCGTGCCGTCGATCGCGAGACCACCGGCCTGCTCGGCGATGAACGCGAGCGGGTTGGCCTCGTAGAGCAGCCGCAGCTTGCCACGCGGTGAACGGGCGTTGCTCGGATACGCAAACACGCCGCCGCCCAGCAGGTTGCGATGGAAATCGGCGACGAGTGAGCCGACGTAGCGCACGTTCAGCGCCTTCTGCTCGCCATCGAGTCCGCGATAACGACGCATGAGTGCGCGCGTCTGCTCCGGCCAGTCCTGTTCGTAGGCATCGTTCACCGACAGATAGCGCGCCGACGCCGGAATGCGGATGTGCGGGTGCGAGAGCAGGAACTCGCCGATGGACGGATCGAGCGTGAAGCCGTGCGCGCCCTGCCCTGTCGTGTACACCATCATCGTGCTGGAACCGTAGATGATGTAACCGGCCGCCACCTGTCGACGCCCGGGCTGCAGCATATCCTCCATGTCGCCGCGCGGACCGCGGGTGATCTTGCGATACACGGAGAAAATCGTACCGACGGGAACGTTGACGTCGATGTTGCTGGAGCCGTCGAGCGGGTCAAACAGCATGACGTACTTGCCGGCCCTGAAACCCTCGGGGATCTGGATGATGCCGGGCTCCTCTTCGGAGGCCATCGCGCACAGCCGTCCGCCGTGATCGAAGGCCTTGACGATGATCTCGTTGGAGATCACATCGAGTTTCTGCTGGACCTCTCCCTGCACGTTCTCCGCGCCGGCCGAGCCCAGGATGTCGACCAACCCCGCGCTGCGCACCTTGTTGGCGATCATCTTGCCGGCAAGCGCCATGTCGTAGAGGATGCCCGACAACTCCCCGGTAGCGTCCGGATAGTTGCGTTCTTCCTCGATGATGAAGCGCTCGATGGTGACGACGGACGTGGCAGTGTGCTTGACCACAGGGACGGACCTCTCTCGAGTGGTGGACTGCTCCGCAAGGACGCGTGCAGCAAACGCATCGGCATCCCGTTCGAACCGATTGCCGCGATAGCCATGCCGCAGCGACTGCCACGCATAGCGAATGGGAAACGCCGACACCTCCGCAAACTGTCGCACGTGGGCGAACTCGTGCAAGAGCAACGACGGATCGAGCCGGGCTCGCGGCGAGAGAAAAATCGTCTGTCCGAGGGCGATTCCGCTCACAGTCACCCGTCCCAGCAGCCAGCCGCCGATGCGCGGAGCGATTCCGCCGCGTCGCCACTGTGCCGTTCGCAGCATGGGAAACGCATCGACCAGCGCGTCGGGCAGTGTCATCGGGACGCCAAGCAGCGCGCGACCAATCCCGCTCAGGGCACGACGTGGGTCCATTGCGTATGACGTGTTTCGAGGTGGAGGACGCGTCCGTCGCTTCGTACCACGATGGCGCCGTCCCGGTCCGTGCGAAGAATATCCACGCCCCGCGCGCGCAACGCATCCATCACCGATGGCGACGGATGACCATAGCTGTTGCCTGCGCCGACTGAGATAAGGGCGATCTGCGGCTGCACGGCATCGAGCAGCGCGTCTGTTGAGCTGGTGCGACTGCCGTGATGGCCGACCTTGAGGATAGCGGCGTTGAGCGAAGCGCCGTATCGCTCCACGAGCCACGCCTCCTGCGCAACCTCGGCGTCGCCAGTCATGAGCATGCGCACTGCGCCGTGCTGCACCATGAGAATGACGCTGGCGTCGTTGGGGTTGTCCTCTCCGGCCATCCACGCGGAGTCCGGGCCAAGCACGCGCAGCATCACGCCGTCGAGGTCCAGCGAATCACCGGCGACCACGCGCTGCCACATTACGCCGCGCCGCTCGGCGACCGCAAGCGCATCGCGATACACCCCGCTGCCATGCACGAAACCGGGATCCCACCAGAGCGATGGACGCAGCGCGTCGAGCACACTCGGCGCACCGCCCACATGGTCGGCGTCCGGGTGCGAGAGCACAAATAGAGCCACCTCTCCACCTCGGCGGCGAATGTAGGGCACCACGGCGCGACGTCCGGCGTCACCGCCCTGCCAGGTGCGTCCTGCATCGACGATCACCCATCGGCCGCGAGGTGTGCGAAGTGCAATCGCGTCTCCCTGACCCACGTCGATAACGTGCATTTCGAGCTGGCCCGGACCGCGCGCCAGCAGCGGTGCCCAGAGTGCAACCACGAGCGCGCCGACGCCAACGAGCAGGGGAGGCAGCACCCGGCGATGCGCCGTGCTCACCACGAACGCTGCAACCATGACGCCCATGCAGAGCGCGGTGATGCGACCGGGTGCGACGTCGAGTGCGGCCAGCGGAAGATCGCTCGCGACGCGCGCGATGTAGTCG
>JBGTFN010000100.1:0-3269 GCA_041747275.1 Gemmatimonadaceae bacterium
CACCGGACAGATCCTCGAGGAGACGGGCATTCCCGTGCGGGTGCTCAGCGGCGACGAGGAAGCCCTGCTCTGCTTTCGCAGCGCACTCGCGCATTTCGAACTGGGGTCCGGACGCTCACTCGTCATGGATATCGGCGGAGGTTCACTCGAACTCGTGCTGGCCAAGGATGGTCTGATCGAGCGACTCGCTTCACTGCCGTATGGCGCCGTTCGACTGACCGAGCGCTTTCTCCACCCGATGGTGCGTCCACGCGCGGTGCGCGAGTTGCGCGAGCATGTGCGCGATGGGTTGCGGCGTGCGATGCCGGTGAAGGACTGGCGCGGTGCACAGGTGATCGGGAGCGGCGGCACGTTCACCAACCTCGCCGGCATCGTGCTGCAGCGTGCGGGAATGACTGCGCGGTCGACGCACGGCACGCGCATCACGCGCGTCGAACTCGAACACATTCTCGATTGGCTGCAACGTCTCTCACCTGAGGAGCGCACCGCGGTGCCGGGACTCAACCCCGCACGGGCGGACATCATCGTGGCTGGCCTCGCCGTGGCCGCTGAGGTGCTGGCGCGCTTCGATCCGCGCGACCTGCTGGTCTCTGGTTATGGCATTCGCGAAGGTCTGCTGCTCGAGTCGGCACGTGTGCAGCCGGTGGTAGCTGATCCCGGCGCCGCTCGCGAGCGCTCAGTGCGCGAGTTCGCGGAGCGATGCCACTACGAAGTACCACACGCGCAGCAGGTGCGCATGCTCGCGATGCAGCTGTTCGATGCGCTCGCGCCTCGACTTCGCCTGAGCGGTGTTGACCGTCAGATTCTCGCCGACGCTGCGCTGCTGCACGATGTGGGTTATCACATCAACTACGAGAAGCACCACAAGCACTCGTTCCACCTCATCTCGCACGCTGAGTTGCTCGGCATGACACCGGCTGAGCAGATCGCGATTGCGCATGTCGCGCGCTATCACCGCGGCGTCGCACCCAAACGCAAGCATCGTGGTTTCGCGCAACTCGATCGTGTGCTGCGAACGCGCATCGTGAAGCTGGCCGCGCTGCTGCGATTTGCCGACGGCTTCGATCGCGGTCACGTGGGCGCGGTCGGAAAGCTCGAGGTGAAGTGGACCGATGACGCCATACGCGTGCGCGCGATCCCGGTGCCGGGCGCGATGTCGGTGCGTCTGGAGTTGTGGGGCGCGAGCCGGAAGCGAGGCCTGCTCGAAACGATCGCAGGACATCCGGTGGAGGTCATTGCGCCTGACGGATCAGTGGTCGTTACCTCCGACGACGAAGGCGAGTAACTGCACAACGCGCGTCCAGCTGCGAGCGCTCAGCCCCGCCGCTTACGAGGCTTGCCGGATCGCGTTCTCTTGCCGCCACCGCCGTCGGGCACGTCGCTCGAGGGCTCACTCTCCGGGAACGGAACGGTGGACGCGGCGCCGGCATCGTGCTCGAGCCCCCACGGCTGACGCATGAGTATCAGGTGCGTGCCACGCTCAGGTTCATTGCCCGGCATCTGCCGCTCGTACGTACCATCCGAGCGCAGGTCCCACGCCTGCCGGTTGTCGCGCAGGCATGTTTCCAACACGCCCTGAATTCGGCGATGCAGCGACGGGTCTTCGATCGGCACCATCACCTCGACGCGGCGGTCGAGATTGCGCGGCATCCAGTCTGCAGACCCGATGTAATACTCCGGCTCGCCCGCGTTGGCGAGGTACATCAAGCGAGAGTGCTCGAGGAAGCGCCCGATGATCGAGCGCACACGGATGTTCTCACTGATTCCGGGAAGGCCGGGGCGCAAACAACATATGCCACGAATGATCAGGTCGATCTGCACTCCAGCCTGCGATGCCGAGTAGAGCGCCGCGATGATGCCGGCGTCCACCAGCGCATTCATCTTCGCGATGATTCGTCCGCCGCGGCCGGCACGCGCGTGCTCGGCTTCGCGCGCAATCAACTCGACGGTGCGGTCGCGCAGATTCGCCGGAGCCACGAGCAACTTGCGATAGAACTTCTGACGTGAGACGCCGGTGAGCGAGTTGAAGAGATCGCTCAGATCCGCGCCGATGGACGGGTTGCACGTGAAGAGCCCCATGTCCGTGTACAGGCGCGCCGTCTTCGAGTTGTAGTTTCCCGTGCCGATGTGCACGTAGCGCCTGATGCCGTCGGTGTCGCGACGAACGACGAGCACGGTCTTGGCGTGCGTCTTGAGTCCGGGCAGCCCGTACGCCACATGAATGCCGTAACTCTCCAGCGTGCGCGCCCACGCGATATTGTTCTGCTCGTCGAATCGTGCCTGCAACTCAATGAGCACCGCCACCTGCTTGCCGAGCTGCGCGGCTTCCGTGAGCGCTCGCACGATCGCCGTGTCACCACTCGTGCGATACAGCGTGAGCTTGATCGCCAGCACATGCGGATCGGAGGCTGCGGATTCGAGGAACTGTTCCACGGACGCGCCGAACGATTCGAAGGGATGGTGCACGAGCACATCGCGCTCGCGAATCACGTCGAAGATCGAGCGTCCGTCGCGCAGGCGGTCGGGCACGCGCGGCGAGAAGATGGGATCGCGCAGCTCCGGGATTTCGAGCCCTGCGAACGACATGAAATCACCGAGCTCCAGCAGTTCGTCCACCGTATGCACGTCGCCTTCGGTGAGCGGCGCGACCTCCTGCTGCTCACCGGCGCCGAGTTCCTCGAGCAGCAGCGTACGAATGCCTTCGGGCATGTCGCGCTGCACCTCCAGGCGCACGACTTCGCCGAAGCGACGCTGGAACACCTGCTGCTCGATGCTCGCGAGCAGGTCTTCCGGCTGCTCCATCTGACCCAGATCGAGGTCCGAATAGCGCGTAATGCGGAAGGTGAACCAGCGCAGCACTTCCATGCCCGGGAAGAGCGCCGTGAGATTTGCACCGATGACGTCTTCCAGCGGCACGAAATGATGCTTGCGTCCAACCGGCACCCAGCGCGGCAGAGAACGCGGCACCTTCACGCGCGCGAAATGCTCCACTCCCGTCACCGGATCCCGCACCTCGACCGCCAGAGAGAGTGACAGGTTGGAGATATACGGAAACGGGTGGCCCGGATCGACTGCCAGCGGCGTGAGTACGGGGAACACCTGCGACTCGAAATACCGGTCGACGGCCGACCACTCGGACGTGGTGAGATCGTTCATGCCGATCACGCGCACACCATGTTTTGCCAGAGCCGGCAGTAGTTCGTCGCGCAGCACCGAGCGGCGCAGATCGAGCAGTTCCGCGACGCGCGCTCCAATGGCCTGCAACTGGT
>JBGTFN010000101.1:0-2413 GCA_041747275.1 Gemmatimonadaceae bacterium
CATACGATCACTTCTCTCTCCGCGGCTCGCGCTGCGTCGGCGTCTCAAGTGGGCGCAGTGGGCATCGCCGCCAAACGACTGGCGTCGTCCGAGCGGTGCGGACACCGCCTGGGGCGCGCTGCTCGCCGATCGCTGCATTCGACTGGAGAACGGTCCGCTGCCCGCACTGGCATCGGTCACCGAAGTGACGGTCATCGATGACGACGCACACGTGCCTGGCGCGCAAGCGTCTCGTAGCGGGCTGCTCGATGCGCTTCGCACGGGTGGCATCGATGCGCGTCGCACCGAGGCGCCGGGCGCAGTCAGCCATGGACCCTGGGTGATCGCGGTGTTCGGCGACCGGTTGCCGTCCAAGGGACGTCAGTGGTTGTCAGATGAGACGAAGGCGCGCGTGCAACAGGCGCTCGACGCAGCGCGAGCCGCGGAGAGAGAAGTGATCGTATGTGCCATGGGTGATCCGCGTCTCATGCAGCAGCTCGCGCTCGATGTGCCGACAGTCATCGCGTGGAGCGGCGATACCGTCATGCAGCACGCTGCGGCGCGTGCGATGATCAAACCGAAAAAATAGTTCAAGACGGAGTGCGCAGGCGAACTCGTCGAGCACGCGAACAGCGACTCGCCGCGACTTCTCGCGACTCGCTGCTACTCGCCGCTGCCGCCCAGGAACATGCGCCACAGCAGCCATACAGACACGGCCAATCCAAGCAATACAAGCAGCAAGAGGATGGGTCTTGCTCGTGCCTTGCGTTCTTCCGTCGCTGCGCCGTCGTAACGCGGGCCGCTGCCGGATGCGCCAGCGCGCAGTCCTTCGAGCAGTGGCGACGGATTGGGCGCCGAGTTGATGAGCAGCGGGCTCGAATCGGACTTGTACGGCGTGGGGCGTGGTGCGTTCACCGCCGGCAACTCTTCGTCGGCGAGTGTGCCGCGCAGCGGATACACCTGATGACCCACCGCGTCGGAGTGCTGCGCCGATTGCAGTCCTTCGCCATCGAAACGAGCGGCGACAACCGTGATGTTGTCAGGTCCACCCAGTTCGTTGGCGCGCGCTATCAGGCGGTGACAGAGCACGGCGGGATCCGACTCGCCGCGCGCTGCCTCTTCGATGTCTGCCGAACGCGCCACTCCTGAAAGTCCATCGCTGCACACAATCAGCATGTCGCCAAGGCGTAGCTGTTGGTGCGTAAGATCGATCTTGACCGTGGGCTCCGGGCCAAGCGCCTGCAGAATGATGTTGCGGCGTTCGCTCGCTTCGGCCTGCTCCTGCGAGATCTCGCCCGCGTCCACCAGGCGCTGCATCAGCGATTGGTCACGCGTGAGCAGAATGAGCTTGTCATCGCGGAACAGGTACGCCCGGCTGTCGCCCACCTGCGCGATGTACACCGTGTCTCCGAACAGTCCCGCGACGGTAGCCGTCGTGCCCATGCCGCGGTGCTGCGGATTCTCTTTCGCGAAGGCGTGAATCCGGGTGTTGGCCGTTTCAGCCGCGTCCCGGATGGCTGTGGCAAAAACTTCGGGGGTTGGCTTGCTCACCGTGCGCCAGCGGCTCTGCAACTCCTCGAACACCACCTTCGCGGCCATTTCGCTGGCCAGTTCGCCGGCCGCCGCGCCGCCCATGCCGTCGGCCACGGTGAAGAGCAGGCCATGCGGTCCCTCGGCCCTCGTTTCCGTCCCGTGATCGAAGGAGATCACCGTTCCGGTTTCGAGGTCGGCGACGAGAAACGTGTCCTCGTTGTGCTCACGCGTGTGCCCCACGTCGGTCGCGCCATACAGGCGAACGACGACGCGCGGTTCCTCGTCTGGGGGCACGGGAGTCGGATGCAGGGCGAAGGAGGTCACATGGGGTGGGGAGACCGGATCAGGAGGCAACAGCGCTTCCTGAGCCCTACGGCGCAGAACGCCACAGGTTCCGGCCGAGCGGACCGAACGGGTATTATGCCCGCCGACGGGGGGGTGGTCAACGCATATCCGGCCGGGAATCCCACAAAACTTCGGGATTTCCGTTCCTGAGGTCCCCTGGCGCTCGACAGATCGATGGGCGCTGTCGAGCTTTCTGGATGACTGACACTCCCTCAAATGCTTCTCGCGCCGCCCGGACAGTCCTCACTCCGGTCGTTCTGCCGTTTCTGCTGCTGGCAGGCTGCGCGGCACCTCGAGGTCCGGGGGCGAGTCCGCCCTCGCCGGCAGGCGCCGCTCGAGATGCCGGTGTTTCCGCAGCTGTCGCGCTCCCGCCCGTTCCCGCGGTTCGTGGCCCGATCAGCATCCGCCTGCAGCACCCGGCCGACAACACGCTGCTCGGGGTGGACTCCACGTTCGTGTTCGGCACGGTAGGTACGGGGGACGCGCGGCTGCGAATCAACGGCACGTCGGTGCCCGTGGCCGACAACGGCGCATTCCTCGCGTATCTGGCCGTGCC
>JBGTFN010000102.1:0-4236 GCA_041747275.1 Gemmatimonadaceae bacterium
AACTCGTCGATCGCGCCGGTGAACATGCGCGACACGTCGATCACGGCGCTCGAGTCACGACCGAACGCTTCGATGTTGTAGGCCGCGATGATCGACGAGTATCGGATCATGTCCACTGCCTTGTTGATCGAACCGGTGTCGCTGGACACATTGCGCAGATTGGACTGCCGCATGAGCAGGCGCGTGCCCACGCGCTCGAAGCGCACCAATGCCTGGCCCGCAGTGGTGCCACCGCTGACGCCGTTCGGCGTGGCGCGAATGGTGCGCACCACGATCATATCCTTTTTCAGTTCCGACGCCGGAATCTCGAAGAACCAGCGTCCGCGCACTTCATGCACGCCGAAGAGTCCCTGCTTTGACTTGGCGGCGGACGTGATGACGGTGTTGTAGGGACGGGGGACCGGATCGGCGCCGGGGCCACCGCCAGCTGTCGGTCCGCCGCCGGGCGCGCCGGTGCCGGGTATTGTGTCGCCCGGAGTGGTGGGGGTGGCCGACGGACGTGCACCGGCGTTGGGTCGAGGTGTGGCAGTGGGTGCCGGCTGGCGACACGCGGTCACAAGGACCGCCGCCGTCAACGCCGAGATGGCGAGAACGCGCATTCAAGCTGGGGTGAAGGGAATCCGAGGCAGGTAGTGGCGGTCAGCGAGCTGATCCGCCACGTTTGATAAACTAGCTTCCTGAAGTGAGAACCGCGTCTCCCCCGGTCGAGTGCCCACCAGCCCCGCCTCCACTCTCTGGCCCGCCTCCGTGCTGAATCAATCGGTCAATGGCTCGCCGGGTGTATCCGACGGGCGAGCCGTTGCGGTTGCCGCCTGGCGTCCGGACGGGCAGATCCTCGACGCGAACGATGCGTTTCTGACGCTTGTAGGCGCGTCGCACGACACGCTCATGGCCGGCGAGTTGTCGTGGGATGCGCTGGAAGATCCCGTATCGGCGGTGTCAACGCGCGTCATGCGCACGTTGGTGGCCGAAGCCGGGATGGCGCCGCCGTACGAAACACTGCTCCGTCATATGGACGGCTCGACGGTGCCCGTGCTGGTGGTCGTGACGACGCTTGATCGCGAGCGTGGCGTGGGATGGTGCTTTGCGCTCGACTTGCGCACGCAGAAGGCGACCGAGGTGGCGCTGCGCACGTCGGAAGAACGATATCGACTCGTCACGCGCGCAGCGGGAGGTGCAATCTGGGAATGGGATCTCGCGCGCGACCAGATCACCTTCATGGACGGTGTCGCTGATCGCTTTGGGTGGGACGTGTCCGGACGCGCCATGCCGATCAGCTGGTGGCATGAACGAATTCATCCGGACGACGTGGGAGCCCTGTTGGCCACGGCCGAGGAGGTGCACGTGAGCCGCATCGGCACCGCCACGCATTCCTATCGATTCAAGCGAGCGGACAACAGCTGGGCGATGGTGCATGACCATTTCCACGTGGTGCGCGATGAGAACGGCCGAGCGGAACGTGTGCTCGGCGTGATGCTCGATGCCACCGACCGGCACGCGCTCGAGGAGCAGTTGCGGCAGGCGCAGAAGATGGATGCGGTCGGACGGTTGGCAGGGGGCGTGGCGCACGACTTCAACAACCTGCTCACGGTCATTCGTGGCAATGCGTCGCTGCTGCTCGAGCAGCTGCCTCCCGAGAGCGACCTGCGAGGCGAAATCCAGGAGATCGAGCGCGCCGCATCTCGCGCGAGCGATCTCACGCGCCAGTTGCTGGCGTTTGGACGCAAGCAGGTGTTGCAACCGCAGGACCTCGACATCAACGCGGTGGTGGCGCAGCTCACGCGCATGCTCGACCGGCTGATTCCGAAAACCATCGCGGTGCGGCTTACGCCTGCGGCTGAGGTCGGGCTTGTTCGCGCCGATCGCGGGCAGATCGAACAGGTGATTCTCAACCTCGTGATCAATGCGCGCGATGCCATGCCCGGTGGCGGCGCGCTCGAGTTGCGAACGGGCGAGTTCGTTGTGGGCCGTTCCCAAGCCGGATGGAGTGCCGATGGGCCGGTTGCGCCGCCCGATGTACCAATCCGACCAGGCCGCTACATCTACCTCTCTGTCACGGACTCCGGCGCTGGTATGGACGAAGGAACGCGAGCCCGTGCGTTCGAGCCATTCTTCACCACCAAGGCCGTCGGTGAAGGAACCGGACTCGGCCTGGCGACGGTGTACGGCATCGTCAAGCAGAGTGATGGCTACGTGTGGATCGACAGCGCGCCGCTGCGTGGCACGACCGTGCATGTGTGCCTGCCGCGCGTGGAAGCGGAAACAAAGGTCGCGCGCGTCACGCCCACGTCGGTCGCCACCGTTCCGGGGCCGCACACCGTGCTGCTCGTGGAAGACGAAGACGGCGTACGCGATCTCACACAGCGTGTGCTCGAACGTCAGGGTTACCTGGTCTATGTTGCGCGCGATGGCGTCGAAGCACTCGCGTTGTTCGACGATCACAAGGCCGAGATCGATGTGTTGGTGACGGACGTGGTGATGCCGCGGCTCGGAGGCAGCGAGCTTGTCGCCAAGGTGCGAGCACAGCGCAGCGACCTGCCGGTGCTGTTCATGTCAGGCTATGCACGAAACGCGGCGATCCGCGGAGCGCCCGGCGACCGGCGCACGCGATTCCTTCAGAAGCCGTTCACGGTGCCGGCGTTCCAGCAGGCGGTGGCGGAGCTGCTCGCACACGCGCCGGCGAGGCGCACGCGCTGAGTGCACCGATACCGTGAACCGTTCCCGCCGCGATCGGCTGCACGGTTGACAGCGGAAGAGGGCTGACGGTCGACTGGTCGCGATCGTCAGCGCGGCTGCAGTTTGAACACCAGCCAGTCCGCAAGCGCACCGAGCGATTCTGCAGTAGCCTGTCGGTTTGGCAACGAGCCGTAACCGCTTGGCACTCCCGATGCATCTCGCTGGAAGAGATGGTTCGTGCGCTCCAGGCGTCGAAGCGTGACATCACGGTTGCCGCCACCGCGAAATGCGGCCGCAAGCGTGTCGGCCTGCTCGACGGTCACCTGCAAGTCCTGCTCGCCGTGCAACAGGAGCACAGGCACGCGCACGCGCCGCGCGGTGGGAATCGGATCATAGGAAATGAACTCGCGAATCCACGGATTGCTCTGCGCAGTGGAGTCGAGTTGACGCTGCGCTGCACGAAACATGGAATCACGCGCGGACGCGAAGGCCGACGGATACATCTGGGCGATGGCGGAGCGCTGCTGGTACGCGATGATGCGCCCGCCCGTATATGCGGGACCCGCCAGAAGCGCGATGCCCGCAAGCCGTGCGTCCTCGGCGGCGACGAGCGGCGCGACGAGCCCGCCTTCGCTGTGCCCAACGAGCGCGATGCGGTCGCCATCGATATCGTCGCGCGCGCGCAGGTAGGTAACCGCCGCCGCCACATCCATGGCGAAATCGCGGCTTGTTGCGGTGCTGAACGTACCGCCACTCTCGCCCACGCCGCGATCATCGAGGCGCAGTACTGCAATGCCGATTCGTCCGAGCGTGTCGGCAATTTGCCGGAACAATCGATAGCCTTCGATGCCGGGAAGGGCGACATCGCGTTCCTGCGGCCCGCTGCCTGAGATCGTGACGACGGCGGGAAGCAGACCGTTCGTGTGTCGTGGTCGTGTCAGCGTGCCGGCAAGTGTATGACCCATTGGAGTTGCCACCTTCACATGCTCTGCGAGATACGGTGCGTCGTCCGGCGCGTCGTAGGAGGGCGGCACCGAAACGGGCGCCGAAACTCCAACGGCTGCACTGCCCGTCACAACGAGGCCACGAAGGCCCTGCTGCGGCACCGCCACCGACTGCAACTGCCCGTCGCGGCTGAACACGTACTCACTCGTGAGATTGGCGAGCGTGAGCGTGAGCGTATCACCCTTTGTCACAACCGCAGCGGGCACTACCTGCGCGCCAGCGGCGAGCACAACCCACGCGGTGTCGCGTTGCCTGGCTGCCTGCTGCGCCAGCCATGCGCCATGTACGAGCGACTGATTCACCAGCCAGGCGGCATTGACACGCGCCGGCAGCACGGCTTGCGGGCATCGCGCTGATGGCGGGTCCTGCATATACCGGCGGACGTATCATCGCGTACCAGCAACGCTCCGCGATCAACCAGATGTATCCGTCGGCGTTCGCGTCAGCGCGCGATTCCATGTTCCGAGCAGCGCAGCGTCAGCTCGACTCCACGGCGAAGGGCAACCCGTGGATGCGCGAGTTTATTTCGTACGATCCAACGCCCACCGCGCGACG
>JBGTFN010000103.1:0-7652 GCA_041747275.1 Gemmatimonadaceae bacterium
GCCCGATGGCCCGCTGTGCTTCGACGTCCCGGGCGCAGGAGAGCTGACGCTTGGCGGGCGCAAGCTCGCCGGCAGTGCGGTCTGGCGCGCGGATGGCGGCTATCTGCAGCACGGCTCCATCCTGCTGCGCGATGTGCAGCAGTTGCTGGCGACGTATCGCCGGCCGTTCGCCGGTGCACCGAATTGCGCGGGCACCGACGAGGACAGGTTCGCGGCGCTGCACCCCGTGAGCGCCGAAGCGCTGCGTGCCGCCATACGCGCTGAATGGCGTGACGAGCGTGCGTCTGCGGATCGAAAGGACGACGCGATGACCTCCCGTGACATCCCCGCATTCGAGCCGTCAACTGACGACATCAGCGCACGCGATGCCTCGCGCCAGGAACTCTCATCTGCCGAGTGGCTCTGGCGTCGGTGACCGCGTGTGCGCATCGTTCCCCTTCAAGTGCGCCCCCGCCTCTTGCCCACTGCCATGATTCGTGCTGCTCATCTTCGACCGCTCGGCGCGGTTGCGCTCGGCGTTGTCCTGACCGCCTGTCCTCCCCCGACGCCGCTTGCCGACACGCGCGAGGAGGGTGGTACGGTGGTTGTCGGCATCGCCGCCGAGCCCGGGTCGCTGCTGCCGCCGCTGGTAAGCAGCGATCATGAGACGGCGATCGTGGAAGTTGTATACGACCGACTTGCGGATATCGGCTCGCGACTCGAGACCGTCGGTGATGCCGGTTTCACACCGCGCCTTGCAAGCGGCTGGACGTGGAGTTCGGATTCCATGGCGATCTCGTTCACGCTCGACGAGCGTGCGCGCTGGCACGACGGGCAGCCGGTGGTCGCGAAGGACGTGCGCACGTCGTTCCGCATGTACACCGACCCGCGCGTGCAATCCAAGAATGCATCGCTGCTCGCCAACATCGATTCCGTCAGCGCGCCTGACGCTCGCACCGCCACATTCTGGTTCAAGCGCCGCGCGCCTCAGCAGTTCTATGATGCGGCATACCACATGTTCGTGATGCCGTCGCACTTGCTGCAGGATGCGGATCCGGCGGAGCTGGCATCGGTGCCCCTGGCGCGTGCTCCCGTAGGCAGCGGACGCTTTCGTTTTGTGCGTTGGACCGCCGGGCAGCGCGTGGAGATCATCGCCGACACTGCGAACTATCGCGGCCGAGCAATGCTGGACCGCGTGATCTTCGTGCCGGCTCCTGACGCCGGTGCGGCGATTGTGACGCTGTTCACCGGCGAGATCGACTTTTTCTCCCCGCTGCGGACGGAGAATCTCGAGCAGGCCGCGAGCAGTCGAACGGTGCGCGTGATCGCCTACCCGACGCTCAAGTACCAGCATCTTGCGTTCAACCTGCGCAACCCGCGTGCACGCACCAGGCCCCATCCGGTGCTCGGGGACGCTGCCGTTCGACGCGCGCTGTCCATGGCCACGAACCGCGAGCGCATCGTACGCACAGTGTTCGATTCCATCGGTCAGGTCGCAATCGGACCCTCGACACGCATCTCGTTGCCCAACGATTCGCTGCTGCGACCGCTGCCGTACAACGTGGCTGCCGCGCGCGCCTTGCTCGACTCAGCCGGCTGGCTGGTCTCGGAGGGCGACAGTATTCGCGCGAAGAACGGCGTGCGCCTTGCCATGGAAATCCTCGTGCCGTCCGTCAGCCTGACACGCGATCGCATGGCGGTACTCCTGCAGGAACAGCTGCGCGCCGTCGGAGCCGATGTGTCGATTCAACGTCTCGAAGTCAACGCGCTGATCGAGCGAATCGGCAACAGTCGCTTCGATGCGTTCATGGGCGGCTTCACCACGTCGCCGGGTTCCGTGGGGCTTCGACAGACGTGGAGCACACGTGGCATTGGTGGCGAGGGCCTCAACTACAGCGGTTACAGCAACCGCGCGTTCGATGTCAACGTGGATAGCGCACTCACCAGCTTCGACCGCAACATCACGCAGCGATCGCTGCTGCGCGCGATGCAGACTATTCTGGACGACGCGCCCGCCATCTGGCTGGTGGAAGACCAGGCTCCGGCGGGCATGAATTCGCGCATCGACCCCGGTACGCTGCCGATCACCGGCTGGTGGCACGGACTGCCGGACTGGCGCATTCCCGCCGACCGCCGCATCGAGCGCGATCGGTTCGGACTCGCAACAACCAACTAGTCGTTTCGCATGCTGGATCAGCAACGCACGGGCGTTTCACGCGCGGTGAACCGTGTGTTGCAGGCACTGCTCGTGATCTGGGCAGCGGCGACGTTGGTCTTCGTGCTGCTGCGGCTCGCGCCGGGCGATCCGTTCATAACGCGCTTCGATGGCGTCGGTGTCACCGCGGCGCAGCGCGCTGCGTGGGTCGCGCAGTACGGACTCGACCAGCCAATTGCGACACAATACGTGCGTTGGATCGGAAACGTCGCACGCGGCGATCTGGGATGGTCCACGATGCAGCAGCGTCCCGTGCGCGATGTACTGGTCGACGTGATCCCGAACACGCTGCTGCTCATGGGTCTCGCGCTCTGCAGCAGCATACTGCTTGGTATGGCGATCGGTGCGTGGCAGGGGACGCGTGCTGGCAGTGCGGGTGACAACGTCGTGTCTACCGTATCGCTCGTGGCTTATTCGCTCCCCGAGTTCTGGCTGGCGCTGCTACTCATTCAGGTTTTCGCGCTGGGACTCGACTGGTTCCCGTCGACCGGTGCCGTCAATCCGATGTACGACTATTGGTCGGTCGGCCGACAGATGCTGAACCGACTGGAACACCTGGTCTTGCCTTGGTTGTCGCTCACAATTGTCGGCACCGCGGTGTTCGCGCGATTCCAGCGCGGCAGCGTGCGAGAGGCGTGGCGAGAACCGTTCATCCGCACTGCCCGTGCAAAGGGACTGGGTGAACGCGCCGTGCGCCGTCATGCATGGCGCGCGTCGCTGAGCCCGATGATCACGCTCGCTGGCCTCGTGTTTCCCGCCCTGCTGGGCGGTGCCGTGTTCGTGGAGCGCATTTATTCGTGGCCCGGTATGGGCGATGTAACCGTGCGCGCGGTGAATGCACGCGACTACGAACTGGTAACCGCAGCGGTGATCGTGGGTAGTGCGATGACCGCCATCGGCAGCCTCGCGGCCGACTGGCTGGCGCAGCTCGCCGATCCGCGTACGCGAGAGTGATCGTGAACACCGGTGCGCACACCGAGACGCTCCACCTGAGCACTCCGTGAACAGCGACGCGCTGCGCAGAGTCATCATCCCCACCGGCGCGCTCGCAGTGTTCGTTGCGCTCGCCGTCGCCGCTCCGTGGCTCTCGCTCGCGCCGCCGAATGCGACGCCGACCGAAGGACTGATCCGGAGCCTCGTGCCGAGCATGACGCATCCGTTCGGTACGGACCCGCTTGGGCGGGATGTGCTGAGCCGTCTCATTTATGGCACACGCGTTTCACTCGGCATTGCGCTGCTCAGCGTGCTCGTGGCCACTACAGTCGGTACGCTCTATGGCGCGCTCGCCGGATGGATTGGTGGCACCATTGACTCCGTCAGCATGCGTCTGCTCGACGTCGCGATGTCCGTGCCACGCCTGCTCATTCTGCTTTGCGTGGCCGCGCTCTGGGACAACCTCAGCATGACTGGACTCGTGCTGCTGCTCGGCCTCACTGGCTGGTATGAGGTCGCGCGACTTGTGCGCGGTGAAGTGCGTGCGCTCAAGGCGCGTGATTTCGTCACTGCCGCACGCGCCTCGGGCGTGCGCGAAATGCGAATTCTGTGGCGCCACGTCGTGCCGCACATCTGGCCCACGCTGGTGGTAACGGCAACACTTGGCATCGCCAGCACTATCGCGCTCGAGGCAGGGCTTTCATATCTCGGGCTCGGTGTGCAGCCACCCGACGCGAGCTGGGGTACCATCCTCGCCGATGGCAGCGCGGCGCTCGGTGCGTCACGCTGGTGGCTGACCCTCTTCCCTGGTTTGGCGATCGTGATCACCGTCCTGGCGTGCAACGCGCTCGGCGACGCCTTGCGCGAGGCCCTCGCACCGGGACAGGTTGCCGCGTGACCGCCCCCCTGCTCGCCGTCCATGACCTGCGGGTCTCATTCAATACCGATGCCGGTGTCGCCCGAGCTGTCGACGGTGTGTCGTTCACCGTGAGCGCTGGCGAAACGGTCGGATTGGTGGGCGAATCGGGCTCCGGCAAGTCGCTCACCGCGCTGTCGATGCTGCGACTGGTGCCCGCCGGCGGCAAACTCGCGCCCGACAGCCGTGTCGAGTTCGATGGTGCTGACGTGCTTGCGCTGGCCGAGCCTGCGCTGCGCACGTTGCGCGGTCGTCGCCTCGCGATGGTGTTTCAGGAGCCGATGACGGCGCTCAATCCGGTGCTCACCGTCGGTGACCAGGTGTCCGAAGTCGTGCGCGTGCACACACGGAAGTCTCGCGCTGACGCCTGGCAGATGGCGGTGGAGGCACTCACGCGCGTCGGCATACCTGACCCTGCTGAACGCGCGAAGCAGTATCCGCACGAGCTCTCCGGCGGCATGCGACAACGCGTGATGATTGCCATGGCGCTCGTGCTCGAACCGGCATTGCTGATTGCCGACGAGCCGACCACTGCGCTCGACGTCACCATTCAGGCGCAGATCCTCGAGCTGCTTCGCGAGATGAGCGCCCGCATGGGCATGGCGGTACTGCTCATCACGCACGACCTTGGCGTCGTTGCCGAGATGGCCTCGCGCGTGCTGGTGATGTACGCTGGCGAGATTGTGGAAGAGGCGCCGGTCGAAATGCTGTTCTCGTCGCCGGCGCATCCGTACACCGAAGGATTGCTCGCGGCGGTGCCGACACTCGACATCACGCGCGACCGGCTGCAGACGATTCCCGGCACCGTTCCTCCCGCAACACATTGGCCTGCCGGTTGTCGATTCCGTGATCGCTGTCCGCACGCGTGGGATCGCTGTGCGATCGACGCCCCCGCGCTGCTGCAGGTGAGTCCCGCACATCGTGCGCGCTGTCACCTGGTGCAGGAACCTGAGCGGCGACGCGAATGAGCACGCCGACCGCAACAACAGCACTCGCGACGACGCGGGACACGAGCGCGTTGCTCGAAGTGCGCAACCTCACCAAGCACTTCCCCGTGCGCGGCGGATTTCTCTCACGCAACGCCGGCAGCGTGAGAGCAGTGGACGGTGTGTCGTTCTCCGTCAGCGCCGGCGAGACCCTCGCGCTGGTTGGCGAATCGGGCTGCGGCAAGACCACCACCGGCCGCGCGATCCTGCGCCTCGTCGAACCCACCAGCGGCATGGTGCGCTTTGACGGCACTGACCTGCTGGCGCTGCGAGGCCAGGCGCTTCGGCGCATGCGTCGCCACATGCAGATCGTCTTTCAGGACCCGTTCGGCTCGCTCAACCCGCGCCTCACCATCGGCGCCGCGATTCGCGAGGGCTTGCTCGTGCACGATCTGGCGCAGGGCGCAGAAGCAGATCGACGTGTCGCGCAACGGCTCGAGGAAGTGGGACTGCGTCGCGAATACGCCTCACGCTATCCGCACGAGTTCTCGGGCGGACAGCGTCAGCGCGTGGGCATCGCGCGTGCGCTCGCGGTCGAACCGAAGTTCATCGTGTGCGACGAGCCGGTGTCGGCGCTCGATGTGAGCGTGCAGGCGCAGGTCGTGAACCTGCTGCGCGACTTGCAGCGTGATCGCGGGCTCGCGTATCTCTTCATCGCGCACGATCTCGCGGTCGTCTCGCACATGGCTGATCGCGTGGCCGTGATGTACCTGGGCCGCATCGTCGAATTGGCGGCGCGTCGTGAACTGTTCAGCGGCGCGCTCATGCCGTACACGCAGGCGCTGCTGTCCGCAGTGCCCGTGCCGGAGCCCGGACGCAAGCGGCAACGCATCCTGCTTGCAGGCGACCCGCCGTCGCCGTCCAATCCACCGTCCGGCTGCGTCTTCCATCCCCGCTGCTCCCATCCGGACAAGGATGCCGAGTGCGCGGGCCTCGTGCCGGTGCTCGAAGAGAAACGTCCCGCCCACTGGGTGGCGTGTCACAAGGTACCCGTCACGTCCCCACCGCTCCCCACTCCGTCCACTGTCTGATGTCCAAGGAGACTTCCGCCGACGCGGCGCCGTACGTCAACGACACGCGGTTTTTCGGTCACCCGCGTGGCCTGTCGACGCTGTTCTTCACCGAAATGTGGGAACGGTTTTCGTTCTACGGCCTGCGTCCGCTGCTCATCCTGTTCATGGCCGCCGCGCTGTCCGAAGGTGGATTCGGATTCGACCGAGGACAGGCGTCGGCCATCGTGGGTATCTACGGAGCCTTCGTCTATGTCGCCTCGCTGCCCGGTGGCTGGGTGGCCGACCGACTGCTGGGATTGCGGCGCGCGATCCTGATTGGCGCCATGCTCATCACAGCCGGACACCTGTCGATCGGTCTGTCCGGCCTGGCCGGTCTCGCCGCCGGCAAGATCTTCTTTTTTCTCGGACTCGTGCTGATCGTGCTTGGCACGGGACTGCTCAAGCCGAACATCTCGGCGATCGTCGGTGATCTGTACCCGGAAGGCGGCGCGCGTCGTGACGCGGGCTTCTCCATCTTCTACATGGGCATCAACGTCGGCGCGTTTGCCGGACAGCTCATCACCGGCTTCCTCGGCGAAGCCGTGGGTTGGCACTACGGCTTCGGCGCTGCCGGCGTGGGCATGTTTCTCGGTCTCGTCGTGTACTGGATCAGCGCACCCAGGACACTCGGCCCCATCGGACTCGAGCCTACGCGCAATCCGGACGCTGCACTGCAGTCGAAGGAAGAGAATCAGGTCAAGCTGGCGCTCGCACTCGGCCTTGGATTGGTCGCCATGGTGTTCGTGCTCGCCGCCACCGGCATCGTGACGCTTGATGCACAGGTCATCGGCGGGTACATGACGTTCGTGCTCGTTGGCCTTGCGCTGGGTTTCTTTGCCTATGTGTTTGCGGCCGGCAATCTGAATAGCGACGAGAAAAAGCGGGTTGGTGTGATCGTCGTGCTGTTCATTTTCGCCGCCGTCTTCTGGTCGGCATTCGAGCAGGCGCCGACATCGCTCAACCTGTTTGCGCGCGACTTCACCGATCGTGCGCTCGGCGGCTTCACCATTCCCGCCACATGGTTTCAGTCGGTGAACTCGCTGTTCATCATCATCTTCGCGCCGGTGTTCGCCGTGATCTGGACGGGAATGGCGAAACGCGGAGTGGATCTCTCGAGTCCCGCCAAGTTCACGCTCGGGCTGTTCTTCGCGGGACTCGGTTTTCTGATCATGCTCTTCGCCGCGCAGCGCGTCGTTGCAAGCGGGGGCACGTTGCTCGTCTCGCCGTGGTGGCTCGTGGCCTCGTACTTCTTTCAGACCATGGGCGAGCTGTGCCTGAGTCCCGTGGGCCTGTCATCGATGACCAAGCTCTCGCCCCGCAAGTTCGTGGGACAGATGATGGGCATCTGGTTTCTCGCGACCGCACTCGGCAACCTCATTGCGGGCCTCGTCGGCGGGAACGTCGATCCGGAGCAGCTCGAGCAGATGCCCAAGTTGTTCTCGCTGACCGCCGGGTCGTTGTTTGCAGCAACGATCATCCTCGGCGCGCTGATCGTGCCCGTGCGCAAGATGATGGCTGGGGTGAAGTAGGCGCTGTTGTCGCAGGCCGTATGGCCATCCGGCTGCAGTGTC
>JBGTFN010000104.1:0-6340 GCA_041747275.1 Gemmatimonadaceae bacterium
GCGCGCGCCGCCAACTCCACGCGGCTGCGCTCCGACTCCTGACCCTCCGACTCGCCCACAAAATGACTGTCTGCGCGACTCAACGTCACGCGACACAGCACGCCCTTGGTCCGAGAGCGGCGCACCTCTACATCTTCGAAAATCAGGACGCGTCGCCCCTCATTCACCTGCTGCTCGCTGTCCAGCGAGCTAGCGAGCGTGTTCTGCGAAGCAGCGCCCGTCGACGTTGACGTGCCGCGCGATACCGGGCCAGGACCAAACGGGGCCGCTCGGCCAGCGGGCTTCGGCTCGACTATCGGCGCATGCTCCGGCTCCGGTGCCCGCGTGCTCGAACGCTCAGGCACTCGGTCCGCATGAGGCTCGGGCTGACGCTCAGACTGACGCTCCGCCGGCTGGTTGGCGGGTTGATCCCGCAAGCGAGGCGCCTCAAGTGTCGTCGCCACTGAAATCTTTCGGTGGTTCACACGCAGGCCGAGGTGCGCCATCAGGGCACTCTCGATGTTGCGCACTGTCGACTTGGGAGGGACTGCGTCCGTGGTAAGGACGTGAATTTCATCGATCACGCCAGAGTCGCCGGACACGATGCGCACACTCAGCACCCCCGGCAACGTGACGATCAACTCCTCTGCCCGCTTCAGCGGCAACACACTCCCGGCAATCGTACCGGAGATACTGGACGGACTCACATTCGACATTGAGACGCCCAGATTCGCAGGTATGGACAGATCGCTCTCCGGGGTGCGCACCAATTAAGGCGGTGGATGTCGATGGTGAGTCGCTCCCAAACTCGACTCGCGCCTCGGGACGCCCTTATCCAAACGGATGTGGCTGCCAGAGACCCGGGCCAATATGTGGCCGAAGTCACTCTTGAGCAAGAGGCCACTTGGTCCACGACTTTGCAACACATGGACGTAAGCCCCCTCACTTCAAGTGACGTCGAGATCAGGCATCAAACCCGCTGCCTGATATTCACGGAGTTTCCGGTACAGTGTGCGTTCACCAATGCCGAGCAGGTCAGCCGCCCTGCGCCGATTGCCGGCCGTTTGACGCAGCATCGCCTCGATCGCCCGACGCTCGATCTCGGCCATGGTCGTATCCGGACCGACCTCGATCACGCTCGGCGGCGATGGCTGGTCCTGAGGCGGAATCCCGCCATTGACACCCTGACCGACCCACGCGTCGCCTGACGGCATACCGAGGCCCGGCACGGCATGCACCTCACCCATCCACCCAATGCCGCCCAGACCGGGCAAGCGCACTTCGCTGTCCATCCGACGACGCAGCTCCTCGACCTGCAACTTGAGCTCCACCAGCGACCGCACGATGAACTCGAGCTCCCGACCTTGCGCCCGCTCTCCTTCCCGCACGATGGGGCCCACCGGCACGGGCAGCAGCCGCCGCCCGCCGGAGTCACGAATGGCACGGGGAATGTCCTCCGCCCCAATCTCGTGCCCGGGAGCCAGCACGACCATGCTCTCCACCAGGTTGCGCAGCTCGCGCACATTGCCGGGCCAGGGATAGGTCACGAGCAGGTCCAGCGCCTGAGCGGAAATGCCGTGAAAGGGACGATCGTGCTGCGCGCTGAACTCGCGTACGAAGCGGCGTACGAGCAGTGGGATGTCGTCGCGCCGCTCACGCAGCGGCGGCAGGTAGATGCGCAGCACGTTCAGGCGGTAGTACAGATCGGCCCGGAACGCGCCTTCCTCCACGTGTTCGCGCAGCGGACGGTTGGTGGCGGCCACGACACGCACGTCCACCGGAATGGTCTGCACGCCGCCGACCCGCGTCACTTCGCGCTCCTCGAGCACGCGCAGAAGCTTCACCTGCGTGCTGCCGGGCACCTCGCCGATCTCGTCAAGGAAGAGCGTCCCGGTGTCGGCCAGTTCGAATCGACCCAGACGGCGTTCGGCAGCGCCGGTGAACGAACCTTTTTCGTGTCCGAACAGCTCGCTTTCCAGCAAGGTCTCGGGTAATGCACCGACATTCACTGCGATGAACGGTCGAGACCTGCGCGGCGAGAGCCGGTGAATCGCGCGCGCCACAAGCTCCTTGCCGCTGCCGCTCTCGCCTTCGATGAGCACGGTGCTGGTGACCGGCGCGATCTGCTCGACCTTCACCAGCACTTCGCGAATCGCCTCCGACTCGCCCACGAGTCCCGTGAGCTCTGCCATCGCGCGGCGTTCGAGCCGGCGCTGCACCACGTCGGCGACTTCATCGATCGCAACGGGCTTGGGGATCAGCTCTGCGTAGCCCACAGCACGCATTCGCGCGAGCAGCGCATCGTCGGCGACGTCGGTAAAGCCAACCACGCTGACATCGTGCCAGAGTTGCTCTCGCACGAGGCCGATATTGGGTCCGTCGAGCAATGCACCGGTGAGCACCACGACAGCCGGACGTGTGCGGCGCAGCGTGCCGCGCACATCATCCAGCGGCGAGATCATCGTGACGGTGATGCCACGCGCCTCCAGCGCCGCGTTCAACCGGACTGCAGGCTCGACATCGGTGAGCAGGACCGCAACGCTTCCGAGCGGCACGCCATCCGTGGCGGCCCGCTGCGACCGCCTGCCCGCTGCGCTCACGCCTTCCCCGCGCGCTTGTAGAACGGAAGTGACACGACGCGCGCCGGTACCTGACGGCCGCGAATGTCCACGTAGAAGACCGTGTCCTCGACCGCCGCCGCCGACGGCAGATAGCACGTGCCGATCGGAATGCCGAGCGTGGGGCTCATGGTGCCGCTGCAGACGACACCGCTCTGCAAGTCGCCATACCAGACGGGCATGCCGTGCCGTGGAATCGCGCGCTCGTCGAACGTGAATCCGACCAGCTTGCGATCGACACCGTCGGCGTGCTGCGCCACGAGCACCTCCTTGCCGAGGAACGTCGGCTTGTCGAGCTTGACCAGCCACGCGAGGCCCGCTTCGAGTGGCGTGGTATCTATGTCGAGTTCCTGACCGTAGAGCGCCATGCCGGCCTCGAGGCGCAGGGTATCGCGCGCGCCAAGTCCGCACGGGGCGACGTCGCCGTTCGCGAGCACAGCGTCCCATACGGCGCGTGCCTGCTGCCACGGCACGTAGAGCTCGAAGCCGAGTTCTCCGGTGTAGCCGGTGCGCGAGATGATCGCGGGCGCTCCGGCGACGGTGCCTTCCTCAAAGCGATAGTACTTCATCTCGCCAAGCGGCGTGTCGGTGAGACGCTGCACGACCGAAGGCGCGTTCGGGCCCTGCACGGCGATGAGCGCGTGCTGGTCGGACACATCCTCGATCGTCGCGTCAAAGCCGGCGAGATGCTCGCGCAAATGTGCGAGATCGGCGTCGCGATTACCGGCATTCGGCACCAGGAACAGATGATCGGGGAAACGATAGACCAGCAGGTCGTCCACGATGGTGCCGCGCCCAGTGAGTAGCGTGGTGTACTGAATCTGGCCGACGGCGAGCCGCGAGGCATCGTTGCTGGTGACGTGATTGACAAACGCGATGGCGTCAGGTCCGCGCACGATGACCTCGCCCATGTGACTCACATCGAAGACACCGCACGATTCGCGCACGGCGCGATGTTCAGCGGAAATTCCGGCGGGATACTGCACCGGCATTTCCCAGCCGGCGAATGGCACCATGCGCGCTCCTAGCGCGACGTGAGCGTCGTGGAGAGACGTGCGGCGTGTCGATATCGTATCAGTCATGTATGGAACGGAGGGAGTCGGGAGGACGAACCCTCATAAAATGACCAATACGGCAGACGAGTGCCAGCGTGGCAGGCTACCGTCGTTTCTACAGTTCAGTTCGTGTCGTGAATCGCCTGACTGCGCAAACGCTCAGGCAGTCCCATGTTGGTCGTGGCTGATCGAAGTGAGCCGCCCGTACGTGTTCGCACGTCTCGGGCCACATGGGCGCCCCATCTGAGGCGTCCGATGACCGGCGCGCATCCGTTGCGCCGGCCGGAGGCGGTGGTTCGCATGCGTCAGAGTGCGGCCACCGCCTCCATCACTTCGGCCGCATGCCCCTCGGGCTTCACCTTCGAGAAGATGCGCGCAATCCGCCCCTCGGCGTCGATGAGGAACGTGGTGCGCTCGACGCCCATGTACTTCTTGCCGTACATCGACTTCTCCTTCCACACATCGTACGCGTTCGCTGCGACCTTGTCCGTGTCGGCGATGAGCGGGAATGTGAGATCGAACTTTACCTTGAACTTCTGATGCGACTTGACGTCGTCAGGCGACACGCCGAGGATGACCGCCTTGCTTTCATCGAAGCGCGGCATCATGTCGCGAAACTCGCACGATTCGGTCGTGCAACCGGGCGTGTCATCCTTGGGATAGAAGTACAGCACAACCGGGCGACCGCGAAGCGACGAGAGCGTGAGGTCTTCGCCGGTGTCGGTGGCCAGCGTGAAATCGGGAGCGAGTTCGCCTTCAGTAAGCATGAGTCTCGAGGAAAGTTGGTGAGTGTCAGCAGCGATCGATATGTGTCAGCGTGCAGACGGTACTCAGTCGACCGTCGACAACGATTCGCCGCCCATCAGCGCGGCAAGAATCGCCTTCTGAATGTGCAAACGATTCTCAGCCTCGTCCCACACGCGGCTCTGCGGTCCGTCGATCACTTCGGCAGACACCTCTTCGCCGCGATGCGCGGGCAGGCAGTGCAGGAAGATTGCATCGGGTGCTGCGCGCTGCATGAGTGCGCTGTTCACCTGATACGCATCGAACGCGCTGATGCGCGCTGCCTGTTCCTCTTCCTGACCCATGCTGGCCCACACATCCGTGGTCACCACACGCGCGCCATCAACTGCCTGCTGCGGATCACGCATCAGCTGCACATCACCGCCGAGCTCGCGCGCGAGTTGCAGGAAGCCGGCGTCGGGATCGTAGCCCTCGGGACACGCCACGCGCAGCGGAAATCCGAGCAACGCGGCCGCCTCGATCCATGAGTTGGCCATATTGTTGCCGTCGCCGATCCACGCCACCGGCACGCCTTCGTGGGAACCCAGATGCTGACGGATCGTGAGTACGTCGGCGAGCACCTGGCAGGGATGCGACAGGTCGGTGAGTCCGTTGATCACGGGCACATCGGCCGTCTCTGCGAGCAGCTCGATATCGGCATGCGCAAACGTGCGGATCATGATGCCCTGCACGTAGCGCGCGAGCACGCGAGCGGTGTCGGACACCGGCTCACCGCGACCGAGCTGCACATCGCGAGGCGACAGGAAGTGGGCCGTACCGCCGAGTTGCGCCGCGCCGACTTCGAACGATACGCGCGTGCGCGTGCTCGACTTCATGAATATCATCGCGAGCGCCTTGCCGGTGAGCGGGCGCGCGGTGTAATCGCCAGACCGCATGCGCTCGGCCAGCTTGAACAAGGCGTTCAGTTCATCGCGCGAAAAATCACGGATGTTGAGAAAATCGCGATGCGGTGCGGTCATGTGCGTAGGAGCGTGGAGCGGAGCGTTGATTCGAGCTTGGAGTGAAGCGTGGACAGAAGTGTGCGCCCGCAAGCGTACCTACATGATGCTGCGCGGTTTCGGTGCCGGCGTGATGACACCCTGCACACCGGCACGCAGCAGGAGCGCGTTGAACGCCGAAACGTCGCGTGTCTCGAATGCGTCGATCTCGCCGCGAAGCGCACGCCAGCGTGATTCGATGTCCACGAGCCGTTCGCGCACGGGCTGCGTGAGCATTGGATGTCCCTCCACCTGGCCGAGCAGGAAGCCGAACTGGCCGTTGAGACCGTTCGGATAGTTGATGATGTCCTGACCATTCGTGGCCTTGGTGGTGAGCCGCGGGTCGAACGCTTCGAGGGAGCGGATCATCGCGTTGCCGGCGGTTGCGATGCTGTCGGCGAGCGTCGTGGTCTTGGTGCGCGAGACGATGCCCTGCACCTGGGCCTTGAGGTCACGAACGCGCAAGGCGGCGTCGTGCATTTCGCCGATGCGCACCGCGAGCAGGTTGGCGATGGAATCACGCTCGGCCAGCACGTTCGCGGGCACGTCACCAAGACGCGGGTCGAGGCGCACGTTGAAGTCTTGCGACTGTGTGTTGTCGCCGACGATGAGGCGCGCGGTATATCGGCCGGGCATCACGCGCGCACCACCACCCTGCGGCGCACCGAACAGCACGACGTTCGGAAGCGTGGTGGGCGCTTCGCGGCGCAGGTCCCACACGAAGGTGTTGAGTCCGCGGCGGAGCGTGAGTCGACCCACCTTGTCGGCGGTGTCGGTGGAATAGGCGCGCATCACGCGGCCGCGGCTGTCCACGAACTCCAGGCGCGCGCGTTGCGTGCTGTCGGGCGTGTTGGCGAGACGGAAGTGCACGGTGGCGCCGAAGGCGGGGTTGCGCCCCACGGCGCCC
>JBGTFN010000105.1:0-4758 GCA_041747275.1 Gemmatimonadaceae bacterium
CGATGTGCTCAACGCGATCGATCGGCGGTACGCACCTTATGCCTACACGGCAACGGTGACGCGTCGGGTAAGCGGCGATGCAGCGATTGCGGCCGCCGTGCTGAAGGCGCGCTCGCACGACGGTTCGATGGGTCCGCCGGCGGGGCCGTACACCTCCGCAGGGACGCCTGGGGCGTTTCGTCCACTCATTTCTATGCCTAATACGTCGATCGCGCTGAGTGGGCTCGCCGCGCTCCCGTACTGGGAAAATGTGCGACCATTCGTGATGCAATCCTCGTCGCAGTTCCGCTCCGATGCGCCGTACGGCACCACGGACCTCGAGGCAGCTATTAAGTCTCCGGCATACCTCGCCGACTACGCCGAGGTGAAGGCGCTCGGCGGCATGGTATCGCAGCGCACGCCCGATCAGACGCAGATCGGTCGCTTCTGGATCGAGTCGTCATCGCAGGGATGGAATCGTGTGGCACGCACTATTCTTGACACCCGTCAGCAAACAGCGTGGCGAACCGCACGCCTGCTCGGCCAAATGCATCTCGCGATCGCCGATTCGTACATCTCGGTATTCGAGAGCAAGTATTTCTACAACTTCTGGCGCCCGGTCACCGCGATCCGTCTCGGCAACATGGATCCGGCAACGCCGCCTGAACCGTCCGACGCCACGTGGAATGTGTCGAGCCTCAACCTTCCCAGTCTCGGACCCACACCGCCGGTGCCCGAGTGGCCCTCCGCGCATGCAATGGCCGGTGCCGCGGCCGCCGAGGTCATCAAGGCGAACGTACCCGGCACCACGGCATTCACCATGGAAACCACGACCGATCCGAATGGTCCACGTGGCTTTCAATCTGTCGACGAGGCGGTGATCGAAAACAACAGCTCACGGGTGTATGTGGGCTTTCACTTTCGTTCCGCCACGACTGAAGGTGAGCGGGTAGGTCGGCTGTTGGGCCGGTACGTTGCCGAGCATGGATTGCAGCCTGCGCGCGGCCGCTGACTTGAGATGGAGTGCGGCGTTTTCCGCGGTAACTGCCGCGATAAAGGCGCGGTAAAGGGGGCGGTAATTGCCGCGCCGCGCGGCAACCTTCGCGGCGCCACGCGAAGAACCACCGACGGTGCGGGGATACTTGGTCCCGCACCGTTGGTGTACCCGCTGTTCTATCGTCAAGGCAGCCCCAATCGAGACCGCCTGGTGCGGACGGCTCGCCTGCTGCGGCCACTGCTTGGGGAGTTCGTGTTCGTCGGCGGTCAGGTGGGGAAGATTCTGCGCGCCTGACTGCCCCAAGGCGACGTCGAGCTGCCGTGTTGGCGGGTCCGTCGCTTGTAGCGATTGCTACAGCCTTGTAATATGCGCTACATCCATGTGGAGCGCCCTATTCCTTACCCTTCCCACGCAGCCTAACGCCGTTCGGCTGCGCGTATGGCGCGCGCTCAAGGCCATGGGCTGCGGTGCGTTGCGGGACGGGGTGCATGTCTTGCCCGCGTCTCAAACCGTGCTGTTTGAACCCGTCGTTGCCGACGTACAGTCACACGGCGGGCACGCGAGTGTGCTCGACCTGTCCACCACGAACGAGGAACAGCGTACCGAATTGCTGGCCCTCTTCGACCGCGCTGATGCGTACGCGCAGTGGAGTCGAGATGCGCAGAGCTTCGGAGATGACCTCTCGTCGCTGAGCGAGGCTGACGCACGCCGCCACTGGCGCCATCTCGCTGAAACGCGACTCGCACTTGGTAAAATCGACTACTATCCCGGCGAAGCCGCAGCACAAGCAGACGAAACGCTTGAGGCGCTCCGCCAATCGCTCGAATCGCATTTCTCCCCCGGCGAGCCCGCCGCTCAGCCGACACACTCCATCGAGCGTCTTGACCTGCGCAAGTTCCAACGCAAACGATGGGTCACACGCGCCAGGCCATGGGTCGACCGACTCGCCAGCGCGTGGTTGATCAAACGATTCATCGACAACGATGCACGGTTCGTGTGGCTTTCGGACCCCGACGGCGCGGCGCCCGCACCGCGCGGGTCGGTCGGCTTCGATTACAACGGCGCGCGCTTCACGCACGTGGGCTTGCGCGTCAGCTTCGAGGTGTTGATGGCGAGCTTCGGTCTTGATGACGACGCACCGTTGCAACGGATCGCGCGCATCGTGCGCTATTTGGACGTCGGGGGCATCGCGGTCCCAGAAGCCGCAGGCCTGGAAGCCGTGTTGGCGGGACTTCGCGCTGTACACAAGAAAGACGAGCATCTTCGCCTTGCGGCAGCCACAGTGTTCGACGCTCTGTACGCCGCCCCAGGTGCGACGGCGTGATCACGACACCGACACCAATAACCGACGCGGACATCGCGCCACCCACCGTCACGTTCGCCGAGGCGTTCCGTTTCTGGCTTAAACTCGGTTTCGTCAGCTTTGGCGGACCGGCTGGACAGATCGCGATCATGCACACGGAGCTCGTGGAACGGCGTCGCTGGATCAGCGAACGTCGATTTCTCCACGCGCTCAACTACTGCATGCTGCTGCCAGGCCCGGAAGCGCAGCAGTTGGCCACGTACATCGGCTGGCTGATGCACCGCACATGGGGCGGCATCGTCGCCGGTGCGCTGTTCGTGTTGCCATCCCTTGGCATCTTGATCGGCCTCAGCTGGATCTATCTCCGCTTCGGCGATGTGCCCGTCGTAGCCGGCCTGTTCTTCGGACTCAAGCCTGCCGTGACCGCTCTAGTGTTGCACGCGGCGTATCGAGTCGGCACGCGCGCGCTACAAAATCGATGGATGTGGGGCATTGCGGTCGCATCATTCGTGGCGATTGTCGCGTTCGACACGCCGTTTCCAGCCATCGTTGCTGCCGTGGCGCTGATCGGTCACTTCGGTGCGCGGCGATGGCCACAGGTCTTCGCGCTCGGCGGTGGGCATGGAAGTGCATCGTCCCGAGTGGCACCATCGTTAATCGACGACGACACACCAACCCCCGCTCACGCGCGGTTCTCGCGACGTCATCTCGTGCGAGTACTGGTCGCCGGACTCGGACTCTGGCTCGTGGGCATGATCGCGCTCGTTGCCACGAGCGGCCTGGACGGCACGCTGACCCTGATGGGTTGGTTCTTCACGAAGGCAGCGCTGGTCACGTTCGGCGGCGCCTATGCCGTGCTGCCGTACGTGTACCAAGGCGCGGTCGAGACACATCAGTGGTTGAGTGGCCCGCAAATGATCGATGGCCTCGCGCTGGGGGAGACGACGCCAGGACCACTGATCATCGTGGTGGCGTTCGTCGGGTTTGTCGGCGGGTGGCTACAACAGGTGCTCGGCCCGAACCTGATTTTCCTCGGCGGCGCACTCGCGGCCAGTGTCGTGTCCTTCTTCACGTTCCTGCCGTCGTTCGTATTCATCTTGGCCGGTGGACCACTGGTCGAAGCGACGCACGGAAAATTGGGATTCACCGCTCCGCTTTCCGCGATCACCGCCGCCGTAGTCGGAGTGATCCTGAGCTTGGCTTTGTTCTTCGCGTACCATGTGTTCTGGCCGCAAGGCTTGAGCGGCCGGTTCGACATCGTGTCGGCCGCCATTTGCGCAACGGCGGCAGTCGCCCTGTTTCGCTTCAACGTAGGCGTATTGCCGTTGCTCGGCGCCTGCGCGGCGGCGGGTCTGTTGACGACGCTTGCTGTACAATGACATCCAAACTCGCAAGCATGAACGCTTATCGTGACGACACCTGATGTGGCGACTGCTCGCTGTTGCATTCGTGCTGTGTCCCGCACCGCTTCGAGCACAGACCGATCCCGCTGAGCGCCAAACACTCGGTTGGTTCGGGTATTTCGTCACGGTTCCGGTGGCGCCGAAGTGGTCGGTCGTCGGCGAGTACCAGGAGCGGCGGTGGGGCGCGCCACACCAAACGCATCAACGGCTATTTCGTGGGCATTTGCATCGGACGATCGCGCCGGGCGTGATGCTGGCTGGGGGATTCACCTATTTCATGCAAGGATCGCAGGACCCACGTCGGTCGAACGAATTGCTCGTGCCCGAGTTGCGTCCTCACGTTCAGCTTGAAGTCAAGCAACCCTTGACGGACCGATGGGCGCTGGCACATCGTGCGCGCGCCGAGTTTCGCGCATTTCGCTTAGTGGAAGACGGCGACTTGATCGATGAGTATCGACTTGCCGGTCGCTTCCGTTACCGCCTGGGTGTAGACCGCTCACTGGGGTCAAAATCTGCCCCCACGTTGAAGCTGAGTAGCGAGACCATGGTGATGTTGGGCGACCGCGATGGGCGGGACGTATTCGATCAACATCGCCTGCAGTTCGGCATGCTCACACCGGTCACGAAGTCAATCGGTGTGGAGCTGGCGTACCTGTGGTGGCACCAACGCGTCCCGGGGCGGGAGGATGCGGTCAATAGAGACATCGCCCGCATCATCGTGCATCATCGACTGGGACGAACAGAGTCACCGGCAGATAGGGCCGCAGTCGACCCAGATCGACCGTAAAGATCGTAGCGGTACATAGCCTCCCAGAGGGTATTCACGGCGGCTGAGCCGCCGGTTATCGGCGTGGAACCGAGAAGACCAACGTCGCCCAATGCACATCCCAGTCAGCGCCGGAGCCTTTGTCGGCGGGTACAATCTGCAGCGTGCGAATATTCCAGAGGCCAGACTGCGTGACGACGACGGTGGCCACGCCGCTCGCGTTGGTCTCCAACTTCACGTCACGTGCAGCGGCACGACGTGCGGCGGCGGTGTCGGTACGCGCGCTTGGGCCGCTCTGTACGCTGCCCGC
>JBGTFN010000106.1:0-22244 GCA_041747275.1 Gemmatimonadaceae bacterium
GTGGCGGCGGCGACTGACGTGCCACACCAGATGGCGGGGCTCGTGCTCGGCATTCATGTGCGACCGGCGGCCGGTGTGCCGGTCACTGCGTCCACGTCGGAGGCGCGACCCGAGGCACGCGCCATCCGACTCCTGGTGCAGGCGGCGCCCAACCGATTCGGCCCGCTCGCCGGCTTCGGTTACGTCGTGCAGGACGGCCCGGCTCCTCCGGCGCGAGACTCGATCAGTATCCCGGGGCCACTGCTCGTGCTCCGCCGCGGTGAGCCAGTGCGGATCACCGTTGTAAACCATCTGCCGGAGGCCACCGCCGTTCACTGGCACGGCATCGAGTTGGAGAGTTTCCCTGATGGTGTCCCTGGGTGGAGTGGCGCGCCCGGCCGGATCATGCCGCCCATTGCGCCACGCGACTCGTTCGTCGCCGAGTTCGTGCCGCCACGCGCCGGCACATTCATTTATCACACGCACGCCAACGAGCAGCTGCAACTGGGCTCGGGGCTGTACGGCGCGCTGCTCGTCGTCGATCCTGAGCGGCCGTTCGATTCGGCCACCGACAAGGTGATCCTCGTCGGTGGGGCGGGACCAGGGGATTCGCTTCCACATTTCGGGTTGGAGTCGCCGGGACTCGTGAACGGCAGCTCCGCGCCCCCACCGATGGAACTGCGCGCCGGTACGACATACCGCCTACGCTTCATCAACATCAATCCGGACTGGCGCGTGTTCTTCTCGCTGATGTCCGACTCCGCGCTTGCCACCTGGCGGCCCGTGGCGAAGGACGGCGCGGACCTGCCAGCCCTGCAACGCGCGGAGCGAGCCGCTGTTCTGCTGACTGGGCCGGGAGAGACCGCCGACTTCGAGTTCACGCCGGCGACGCCCGGCGAGTTGCGACTGGAAGTGAAGACGCAGATCTCGGGGAATGGAGTGCCCGGGTGGATTATCCCCATTCGCGTGCGCGTGCGGTGAGCAGTGAGAGGTGAGCAGTGAGCAGTGAGCAGTGGTGTGCAGCTCCCGTTCACTTTCCATACAGTATCCTGGGCAACGTTGGTGTACCGATAGGCCAATCACTGCCGCGTACCCTCAAGGTTTTTTACTGCTGCATCGCCTAGAACCGACCGTCAGCGCGCGTTGTCCAGCACCACCAGCGCATTCCGCTGCAACCCCGCCAACTTCGCGCGCTTCATCGCACTGCCCTTTAACGCAGCACGAAAAGCCTCGTCGTCCATCGCCAGAATGTCCTGCGCGAGCGTGCGCAAATCTTTCCCTGCAATCACCTCACGCGGCACAAACGCCGGCTCTCGCACTGCACGCGCGAACGACACGTTCCACGGACACACCTCCTGGCATATGTCGCACCCGTACAGGCTCTCGCTCACAAACGGGCGCAGCGCTTCCGGAATGTCCCCGCGCAATTCGATCGTGAGATAGCTGATGCACCTGGTCGCATCGAGCACGCGCGCGCTCACAAACGCATCGGTCGGACACGCGTCGAGGCAGCGTGTACAGGTACCGCAGTGATCGCTCGCAAACGGCGCATCGATCGGAAGCGGAACGTCCGCCACCAACGCACCAATGAAAAACCACGAGCCCTGGCGCGGATTGATGAGGCAGGTGTTCTTGCCGATCCACCCGATGCCGGCGCGCTGACCGAGGTCGCGCTCCAGGAGCGGTCCGCTATCCACGTAGGGACGCGCGTCGATCGTCACGCCGAGCTCCTGCTGCAGCCACTCGTGCAGTTCTCGCAATCGGGCGCGCATGAGCTCATGGTAGTCGTCCCCACGCGCATAGCGCGCCACCGGCCCGGACGGCGTCCCGCCCCCATAATGCATGCCCACCACGATGGCGTGCGTCGCGCCAGGGTGCGGTAGGCGCGCATCACGCCGAAGCTCGGCGCCGGTTTCCATATACGCCATGCTGCCATGATGTCCGGCCGCCAGCCACGCGTCGAAATGAGCCACGGACGAAGGCTCGCCGAGGTCGGTGACGCCGACGAGATCGAAGCCGAGTCCGTATGCCTGACCCTCGAGTCGTGTGCGAAAGCCGTGCGCAGGGTTAACGGCCGCGAGCACTCGAGGCGTCGGCACCGCGGCGAGGGGACCGCTCAGGGCTGCGATCCGGTCCACCGCGCGTACGAAATCACATCGTGCACCGGCGGCACGGCTGCTTCATCGCCGTAGGCCGTGTACATGCGCCAGCGAACGTAGCGCATGGAGGGCAGCGGCAGGAACGGGAAGCGATGCCACCAACCACGCACGCGGAAGCGCCACGCGACACGCAGCAGGTCGACGGCGAGCGAGGGATTGATGACTGCGCGCATGCTCAGCGCAACCACGAGCTTGATCCACGGCATGAATGAAGTGTAGCGCCCTACGGGTCATTGTGGCACAGGGCGCCGACCTTACCACAGGCCGTCACCCCGACATGCGGGATCGTTCGGTGCGATCCGTCCCACCGCGCTGGACAACTATCACAATTCGCGTGTAAGCCCTCTTGCCGATCGCATGCTACCACGCGAGTATGGCGACGCAACAGCGTTGTAACCGAATCACATTCCTCGACAAGGAGTACTCGTGCGCTCACGCGTGCAGTGGCGGGCTGGAATAGGTACCCTGATTGCCCTCCTGATGGTGCCAGCGATGCTGGCCGCTCAGGATCGCCGGATCTCAGGTCGAGTGACAAGGAGCGGCACCGACACCCCGATTCCGTTCGTGGTCGTGTCAGTGGTTGGCGGCGCTGCAACATCGCAGGTCCGCTCCGACGAGGACGGTCGCTTCAACATCACGGCGCCCGCAGGGGACATCCGGCTGGCGGCTCGTGCGCTGGGTTACGCGCGCACCGAAGTCGCCGTGCCGGCGTCGAGCAATACCGTCAACATCTCCATGCAGCAGGACGTGTTCAACCTGAGCGAGGTCGTCGTCACGGGACAGGCGACCACGATCGAGCGGCGCAGTGCGCCGACATCCATTGCCTACGTGTCGGGCGAAGACGTATCCAAGGTGTCGTCGCCCACGGTGCTCAACGCGCTCACGGGCAAGATCACCGGCGTCAATCTGCAAACCAACTCCGGCGCACCCGGCGGCGGTATCCAGATGCAGATTCGCGGCAATACCACGATCCTCGGCGGATTCGATCCGCTCTACGTGGTGGACGGCGTGATCTACTCCAACGCCAGCATTCCGAGCGGTCGAGGCCTCGCCAACAACGCGGCCAGCGCCACGCTGGAAGCCGATGCCGTCAACCGCATCGCCGACCTCAATCCCAACGACATCGCCTCCATCGAAGTGCTCAAGGGTGCGGCGGCGTCGTCGATCTACGGCTCCAAGGCATCCAACGGCGTGGTGGTCATCACCACGACGCGCGGACAGGCCGGCACGCCGCGCGTAAACATCACGCAGCGCTTCGGCATGTTCACGCCGCTCAACCTGCTGGAAGAGCGTCGCTGGACGGCTGACTCGGCCATCGCCCGTTTCGGTCAGAACGCCGCGCCGTTCTTCGACGGTAACTCGAATCCCTACTTCAGCCAGATGGAGCAGGTGTACGGGCAGCGCGACCTCTCGTACGAGACAATTGCCGACCTGAGCGGTGGCACAAACACCACCCGCTACTTCATCTCCGCCAGCACGAAGCGCGATGAAGGCATCGAGCGCAACACCGGCGCCGGCCGCCAGTCGCTGCGCGTGAATGTGGACCAGGACCTGGGCGAGAAGTTCGACCTGCGTGTGTCCAGCGTGTACGCGCGCAATGAGAACGATCGCGGCTGGAACAACAACTGCAATAACTACGGTTGCCACGGCTACGCGATCGCGTACATCCCGAGCTTCATCAACTTTGATCGGCGCAACGCGGACGGCACGTTTATCGCGCCGACCATCGGCGTACAGTCCAACCCGCTGCAGCTCACCGAACTCGGTGTCAACCACGAAGAGACGAACCGCTTCACTGGTGGCGCCACGGTTGGTTGGGACGCATGGACGACCGAGTCGCAGAGCTTGCGCCTGGTGGCCGGCGGCGGGCTTGATGTGTTCAACCAGAGCAACGACGTCTGGAGCCCGAACGACCTCTTCTTCGAAGTGCCGGTGGCGCTGCCTGGTGAGTCCATTGAAAGCGGAGGGCGCAGCCGGTTCTTCAACTGGAACGTGAACGGCGTGCACACGTGGAACCCCGGCAGCTGGTCGGCGTCCACGTCCTTCGGTCTGCAGTACGAAGATCGCCGGCTCAACACGTTCCAGATCCGCACGCAGAACCTGCTGCCGGGCCAGCGCAACGTGAATCAGGGCACGAACATCACGGCGGCCGAGGCGTTGAATGAGGAGCGTACGCTCGCGCTGTACGGTCAGGAAGAGTTTCGCCTGTTCGACGATCGCCTGTTGCTGCAGGCCGGCTTGCGCGCTGAACGCAGCAGCGTGAATGGCGACATCGACAAGTACTTCATCTTCCCCAAGATCGCCGGTTCGTATCGCTTCCTCGATCTCCTGGGCGAAGGCAGCGAGATCAAGCTGCGCCTGGCGTACGGAGAGACGGGCAACCAGCCGCTCTTCGGCCAGAAGTTCACCACGCTCGGCACACCGCAGCTTGGCGGACAGCAGGGCGTGACCGTGGGAACGGCAGCAGGCTTCGACAACGTGCAGCCTGAGCGCCTGAAGGAGATCGAAGGTGGGATCGACGGCAACGCCATGAATGGCAAGCTCACGTGGGAGTTCACGCTGTTCGATCGCAATACCACGAACCTGCTGCTCTCGCGCGTGCCGGCTCCGTCGTCCGGCTTCAACACCCAGGTGTTCAACGGCGGCAAGCTCAAGAATCAGGGTCTTGAGATCGGACTTGGCTATACACCGATTCAGACGAGTGACCTGCAGTGGGTTTCGCGTGCTACCTACACCAAGTACACGAACGAAGTCGTGGACCTCGCAGGTCTGCCCGCGTTTTTCCCGACGGCATCCGGCTTTGGCAACCTCGGTCGCACGCGCATCGAAGTGGGCAAGCCGATCACGCAGCTCGTGGGCTTCCCGCTCAATGAGGACGGCACACGGGGTCGCACGCTCGAGCAGCTTGGCAATACCAACCCGGACTTCCGCGCTGGCTTCGTAAACGACATCACGTACAAGCGCCTGGCGTTCAACGTGGTGTTCGACTGGCAGCAGGGCGGAAGCGTGATCAACCTCACGCGCTACCTGCAGGATGATGCGCGCACCTCCGAAGATTGGGGAACGCCGGAGGGTATCGCGCGCTATCGTGGATACACCAGCGGCTCGATCGAGCCGTACATCGAGGACGCCACGTTCATCAAGCTGCGTGAAATCAACTTGGCGCTTGACGTGCCGCAGCGTTTCATCGGCAGCATCATGCGTGCAGGCGTGGAGACCATGCGCATCAGCCTGTCCGGTCGCAACCTGTGGATGCTCACCGACTACAGCGGACTCGATCCCGAGGTCGCAAACTTCGGTGCGGCCGCGATCCGCAACAACCTCGATATCGGCGCCTATCCGCCGAGCCGTAGCTTCTTCTTCAACATCACCCTGGGCTTCTGATGACATCGACGACTGAGGTGACTCGTTTTTCGAGTCCGCGATTCCGGATGGTACTGGGATCAGCCATTGTGGCCGGCGTCCTGTCCCTTGGTGCCTGTGGGGACTTCGACGTCCTGAATACCAACGCGCCTACGGTGGAGACGCTCACCGGTGCACCCACGCGCACAATTCTCGCGCGCGCCGCCACCGGAATCTTCTCGCAGGCGTTCAACGACATCGGCACCGAGATCCAGTTCTACGCGCTCTATGGCCGCGAAGGCTACAACCTGCTCGGCAACGATCCGCGTGAAACCGGTGAGCAGATCCGTGGTCCGGCCGATCCTACCGGACGTCACTCCGGCATCTGGACCGGTCCGTATGCCGCGATTCGCACCATCAACACCTACCTTGCCGCGCTGCCCGTAGCGAGTGGCATGTCCGAAACGGAAGTGCGCGCGTCGCAGGGCTTCGCCAAGACGCTCAAGGCGTGGCATATCCATCGCCTCGCCGTGCGCACGGGAGCGCTTGGCATTCCGCTCGATGTCGATCGTTCCATCAATGACGAGCCCGCCCCGTTTGTGAGCTTCGCCGCGGCGATGGAAGCCGCCTCGGCGCTCATGGATGAAGCGGCCGCGGATCTCGCAGCAGGCGGATCGGCGTTTCCGTTCACGGTGGCACCGGGCTTCACCGGATTCTCCACTCCGTCAACCTTCCTGCTGTTCAATCGTGCGTTAGCCGCCAAGATGCTGGTACGGCGCGCCACGTTCGTGAACTGCGCCGCGTGCTGGGCGCAGGCGAGCACGGCGATCAATGCGTCGTTCATTACGACCGCTGGACTCCCAGGTTCACTCTCCACTGGCGTCAATTACGCGTATTCGACGGCGGCCGGTGAACCCACGAATCCTGTGTCAGAGCCGCTCACCAACAACCGGCTGTGGGTGCACCCCAGCATTCTCAGCGGTGCGCAGCTCAAGGCCAACGGCAGTGCTGATGACCGGCTCACGCGCAAGGTGACCGCCGCCGGTCGCACGGTGAACCTCAACGACCTTATCGGTACGCACAAGCCAACGCTGTACAACAGCGCGGCAAACCCAGCCTTGGCCAACCTTGGGGCACCGATTCCGTGGATCAACAACGAGGAGCTGCTGCTGCTCCGCGCTGAAATCCGCTGGAACACGGGCAACAAGGCAGGTGCGATCGACGATCTTAACCTGGTGCGCGTAAACTCCGGTGGACTTGCACCGACAACGCTCACCGCAGCCAGTGCCGACGCCGCGTTCGTGACCGAGCTGCTCTACAACCGCCTGTACTCGCTCATGTGGGCGCAAGGCACGCGCTGGATCGATGCGCGTCGCTACGGTCGCACGCAGCAGTTGCCGCAGGACCGAACGGGTGACACACGCTACGAGAACATGATCGTCCCGGCCGGCGAATGCACCGCGCGGGGTCTCGAGGCGCCCTGCACACCGCTGTGATGCGCTGACATCGCGTTTCAGGCAAACGGCCACCTCGAAAGGGGTGGCCGTTTTGTATCTTGTGTGCACGCGCAGCGCACGTTCACACTCGCCTTGATCGCATGAACTTCTCCGACTACCAGGAACTCGCGGCCCGCACGCTCGGCCGTGACCGCACGCACGAGCAGCAGCTCGCCAACGCCGCCCTCGGTCTCACCGGCGAGGCGGGGGAGACGGCGGAGCTGATCAAAAAGCACCTGTTCCACGCCACGCCGCTGGATCGCAACGCGATGGTAAAGGAACTCGGTGATTGCCTCTGGTACATCGCGGCGTTTGCGACGGTGCTCGACATCCCGATGTCGGAAATTGCCGACCGCAACATCGAGAAGCTCAAGCGTCGCTACCCGGAAGGTTTCGATCCTGAGCGCAGCCGGAATCGCACGGAGTAACCTCGAGCTCAGCGCAGCCAGCTCGACCCATCGAGCCCATCGGGAACGGCGAGACCCAGCCGCATCAGCGCACTCGGCATCACGTCAGCCGTGCGCAGGGGTGTACTCGTGAACGGCGCATCGATGATGAGCGGCACCATCATCTGATCCCGGTGCAGCGCACCGTGCGTGGACCGATGCGGCGTGGGTTCATACTTGTCTCGCAGATCCCATCCGGGTGCAGCCGACAGCATCATGTCTCCCGCGCGCAGCGAGGGCACTACGTCGGCAAGCTGCACGACGCCGTCGGGATAGTTGGTGCTGGAACATGCAGCATGCGCCTCGGAGGATGTGACGTGCTGCAGGTCGTGTCCGATGCCGAGCGGATCGCCTGCATCGCGGCAATAGCTCCATCGCTCCGAGACTCGCGAACGCGTGATGGTGGCGGAGCCGCGCGTGTGATTGCTCACACGAACCGTGCTCGCGTCGAGCGCAACGGCGGCCAGGTCAATGCTCGGGCGCGAAACGATTGCGTCGTGCAGCGACTGCCAGCGGTTGGTGAGCGCCGGCCACCACGGCCTGATTCGATGATGCGGTTCCAGGTACACGTGCGCCATCGCATTGCCACCCACCATCACCGCGACGTCGGGCTTCCGTATCCAGACGCGCGGATGCGCAAGCACACGATGTCCGAGGTCGCGCAATCCATCGGCGAGTTCATCGTGATTGTTCACGTCGGAGTGTCCATGATCGGCCACCAGCCAGACATGCAGTCGCTCGGCCCAACCGCCCTTCCGCGCAATGTCCTCGGCGGCACCGAGAAAGTCGTCGATATCGCGCAGTGACCTGCGCACCTGAGGCGCTCTTGCACCGAACGCGTGCGCGAACTTGTCGGGTGTCAGGAATGACATCACCGCAAAGTGCGGTCGTTCACGCGAAAGATGTCCCAGCATGCGACTTACCACGAGTTGCTCCACGCGTCGCCATCCTTCGAGGTCGCCGCGAAAGTGTGGCAGGAACGCGCGCGCGGCCCACAGCCAGCCACGTCCCGGATGTCTCACGCCGCGTGCACCTCGGCCGAGCAGCGTTGAGCCGGCGATGCTCGTGCGAGCCAGCTCCATCAGTGTGCGCGCTTCGAGATCCAGGTCGTCATCGAGCAGGCGGATCTCGGGGCCCACGTAGCTGCGCGCGTATGATGGCCATGAAGCGCGCGCGCGACTTCTGTCGAACCAGCGAATGCCCGGCAGTCCAATGCCCGCCGGAAACCGGCCCATGAGGAACGGCGCATACGCCGGACCAGTCACGGATGGGAAGCACGAGGACACTTCAGTGAACGAGCCGCGCGCGGCGCGTGCCGCGAGATGCGGCAGCTCACCGGCCGAGACGGCATCGCGCAGAACGTCCGGGCGAACACCGTCTGCCACGATGAGCAGCAGGGTGTCTTCCGAGGCGTTCACGCGTACATCCGGCGGTGGCGTGCGCGTCGTGCGGGCGGATACCTTGCAGGGATGCGCCTGTGCGTCGGGCGCGCCCTCTCTCCCACCCAGACGTCATGGCTCGCAGCGAAAAATCGTCGACGGCAGCAAAGAAGTCCGCGAAGGCCGCAAAGCAGCTCGCGAAGGCAGCAAAGCAGCCCGCGAAGGCAGTGAAGAAGCCCGCGAAGGCACCGAAGAAGACCGGCAAGGGCCCGACCACCGTCACGGGCAAGCCCGCCTCGCCCGCCGTACGCGCGAAGGCCGAATCCAACTCGGTGGCCGAATACCAGAAGCGCACCGAAGAAGGCCACCGCATGGCGGGGCGAGAACCCGCGAGCGAGGGCATGGTATCGAAGGGGCCCCGCGCAGAGCGCCGTGCGCTGAGCGGTGTGGACGTGTCCATTCGCAACGTGCCGCTGCTCACCGAAGACGAGAAGCTGCTCTACAGCCCCGAGAATCCGGAGGAGTTCACGCAGACGGATCCCTGGCGCGCGATGCGCATTCTGAGCGAGGTCATCGAAGGATTTGACGCGCTGGCGCATGTGAAGAAGGGCGTGTCGATTTTCGGCAGCGCGCGCACCAGTCCCGACGATCCACACTACCAGCATGCGCGCGAGCTGGCGCGCATCCTTGCCGAGAAGGATTTCGCGATCATCACCGGCGCCGGTCCCGGCATCATGGAGGCTGCCAATCGCGGCGCCAGGGATGCGGGTGGACAGAGCATCGGCTGCAACATCGAGTTGCCGTTCGAACAGGGTGCGAATCCGTATGTCGATACGCTCGTGAACTTCCGCTACTTCTTTGTGCGCAAGACGATGTTCGTGAAGTACTCGAACGCCTTCATCATCTTTCCGGGCGGCTTTGGAACGCTTGACGAGTTCTTCGAGGCGTTGACGCTCATCCAGTGTGGCAAGATCTATCAGTTCCCGGTGATCCTCTTCGGACGCCACTATTGGGCAGGGCTCATGCGCTGGCTGCACTCGCGCGTAGCCGGTGAGGGCAAGATCTCGCCCGGTGACCTTGATCTCGTCATGCTCACCGACGATCCGCAGGAAGCGGCGCAGGCGGTGATCGACGCGCATGCCGCGCAGCGAGCCCATGCCGATACATGACGTCATGTTGTCCCTTCGCAATTTCACGTCGAGGTCCGCAATGTCGGAACGTTTGTCGGAACGTTTGTCGGAACGTATGTCGATCGCCTTGCATCGCTTGTGCGCACCGCTCACGCAGACGCGTCATGTCCGGATTACGGGCATCACTGTATTAGCGCTCGCCCTCGCGGCCGCCGTTCCTGCATCGGCACGGGCCAGCACGCCGGCACTGCTGCCGACCTCGTCAATCGCCATACAGGACGATCCGTTCCTTCGCGTGCGCGTGGACGAGGCACGAAACAAGCTCTTCCTTGAGATTCCCGAGGTACAACTTGGCCGCGATTTCCTGTATCAGAATACACTTGCCACGGGACTTGGCACGGGTTCGCTCGATCGAGGCCAACTCGGCGCGAACTTCGTCGTGCGCCTCGAGCGTCGCGGTGCCCGCATTCTGATGGTGCGCGACAATCTGGGCGTGCGCGCGCCTGGTGCAGACGCCGCGGGCCAACGTGCCGCTGCGGAAGGCTTTCCACGCTCGGTGATCGCCTCGTTCACCATTGAGAGCGAGAACGGCGGCGTGGTGACGATCGACGCGACCTCGTTCTTCCTCTCCGACGTGTACGGCGTCGCGGACGCATTACGTGGCGGACAGGGCGGTGGAACGTATCGCGTGGATGCTGCGCGCAGCTGGTTCGACGCCGAGCGTACGAAGAGCTTCCCCAGGAACGCCGAAGTACACGCTGTGCTCACGTTTGCATCGGATGCGCCAGCCGCTGCTGCACGACGTGTGGCGCCGGATGCACGGGCGCTCACATTCGAGCAGCATCATTCACTGGTCGTATTGCCTGACACGGTCGGCTTCAAGCCACGCGCGTTTGACCCGCGTGCAGGCTACTTCGGCACCAGCTTCGCCGACCTTTCACTTGGTCTCGACCAGAACTACCGCGACGGATACATCAACCGCTGGCGCATGGTGCCCAGCGATCCGGCGGCATATGCGCGTGGCGAGCTCGTGGAGCCGGTGAATCCGATCGTGTACTATCTCGATCCCGGCATTCCGGCACCGTATCGCGAAGCGTTCCGCGAGGGCGGCAACTGGTGGGGCAAGGTCTTCGAGGCGGCCGGTTTCAGGAATGCGTTCAGCGTGCGCGACCTGCCAGCTGGCGCTGACGCAATGGACGCGCGATACAACATGCTGTACTGGATTCACCGCATGGGTCCTGGTCCGTCGGTCGGGCCGAGCTACAGCGATCCGCGCACGGGTGAGATTGTGCGTACCGTGGTGCGCATGGACGCATGGCGTTCACTCATCGATTACAACATATGGGCGGGCACCGTGCCGGCTTCCGGACCTTCGGGCCCGAATGTGAGTGCCGAAGATTTTGCGATGGCGCGTCGCCGTCAGCATACGGCGCACGAAATCGGTCATACGTTGGGACTCGCGCACAACTTCATCGCGTCAGCGCAGGGACGCACGTCGGTGATGGATTATCCGGTGCCGATCATTACGCTCGCGACCGACGGCACGCCCGATCTGCGCGATGCGTATCGCAATGGCCCCGGCGCGTGGGACTCGCTGGCAATTCGCTACGGCTATCGCTGGTATCCCAACGCCGAGGGCGAGCGTGCGGGCAATGCGGAAGTGATCCGCGAGATGTTGTCGCGCGATATGCGGTTCGTGGGCGACGCGCACGCGGGACCGAATGGCTCCATCCCCGAAGTGACGCGCTGGGTGGAAGGCAAGACCATGTTCGACGCCGTGCAGCGCACGGCGGGCGTGCGTCGTGTGCTCATGGACAAGTTCGACGAGCGCGCCATCCAGCCCGGTGAACCGATGCACCTGCTCAACATGCGATTTGCGCATGTGTACCTGCATCATCGCTATTCGCTGGAAGGCCTGATCAAGAACGTGGGCGGCATGGACTTCCGTTATGCGCTGCGCGGCGACGGACAAACGCCGACCACACTGATTCCTGCAGTCGACCAGCGCCGCGCACTCACGATGGCACTCGATGCGATTGCGCCCGCGGAGCTGGCCGTACCGGCCCGGATCAGCGCAATGATTCCGCCGTCGCCTCCGGGCATGGGCGGTGAGATGACGTGGATCGACGGCAACGCCGGTACCGCGCTGGATGTGGTGACGCTCGCAGGCGGGCTTGCCACGGAAGTGGTGAACGGTCTGCTCGACGCCGAACGCGCGGCACGACTTGTTGTGTTGAGCACTCGCGAAGCCGAAGCGCTGTCACTCGACGAGGTGATCCGAACGGTCGTCGCGCGTACCTGGGGTGCAGCGGCTGCCCCAGCGACGCAGCGCGTGTATCAGCGCGTCGCGCAACGCGCGGCGCTTGACGCGCTGCTCGACCTGGCCGGCAACGTGCGCGCGATGCCTGAAGTGCGCGCCATTGCGTCCATGCATCTCACGCAGCTGGATACGCGTCTCGCCTCAGCACCGGGCACCGGTGCCGATGCGGCGCATCGGGCTGCGGCGCGTCGCGACATCGCGCGCTTCCTCGATGGCCGCGATGATCCGGCGTCTCGCACGCGATTCCCCGTGATCACCCTGCCGTGGCCCTGACGGGTCGGCAGGCCCTGCAGGCCGACAGTACCTGCGTTACGGCGTGCGCAACATCGAGCGCACGCCGTCGGACAGCACGACTTCCACCCGTCGTCCGTCGGTCGTGACCGAATCGCCCGGGCGTCGCACGAAGCCCATCAGCTGACCCGTGGCGGCGTCGCGTACCATCGCCATCCGGTACGCGTCGCCGCTCCACGACACCGCCGCTCGGCGGCCGACGCTGGTGATTGTTGCACGTGGATCGACGATCGATCCCTGCGCCGCTCGCATTGCGGCGCGTACGGCGCTGGATCGCGCCGCGGTGCGCAGCGGTGAACGTATGTCGCGCACACGCACTGACGCGAGGCTCGACTCGAGCGCACTCGTCCAGGGCAGCACCACGGCGAAGTGTCGCTCGTCGCGCTCGGTTGCATGGTCCACGCGATCCGTTCGCAGCGGAATATCGACCAAAGCGCGTCCGGCGTCGTCGAGCAACTCGAGGCGATGCGTGCCAGCTACCACCGGCGTTGCCGGTGCACGCACGCGGAATGCCGGTTCGAGTTCGATGCGACCGCCGACCACCCGTCCCCACACGAGCAGTCCTTCCTGCGCGGTGGCCGCGCCGCGCGTCGCAGATCCCTGCGATGATGTGCGCGAGCCGCCGGTCGCACCGCCGCGCGAGATGCCGTTCACTCCCCGCTGCATTGCATCCGCCACTGAAGTCGATGTTCCGCGATAGTACATGATCGCCGACCATGTGTAATCGCTGATCCACTGGTTGCTGCAGTAACTCATCACGTCGGTGGCGGTGCTCTGGACCAGCGAACCGCTGCCGCTGTTCCAGCCAACCTGTCCGATTACGCCACCGGCGTATGGATACGATGCATCGCCGGAGACACCACACGGGCTGTGGCTGCGTCCGAAGTTGTGGCCCCATTCGTGGGCGGCGACTTCGTCGGCGCTGGGCATCTTGTCCCACCCGATTGACGCGCGCCCCGGCAGGTAGCCGTAGCCCGCAATACCGCTGCTGTAGGTCGTCGCTACCACGCCGTAGTAGTACATGTCACTGGGCGCACCATCCGACGCACGCAGCGCGTTGATTTCACTGAGCACTGTCAGCCAGTTGCCGTTGCCGTCATTCGATTGCAGTGCCGTTGCGCTCGACGTGAATGGCGCGCGCACATCGGCGTTGACGTCGTGGATCGGCAGGAGGCGACGCGTCAGGTCGAGGAAGTTATCGGCGTTGCCTACATTCACATTGCCCGCAAGTGCGCCGACCACCACCGGCACAAAACGCACGTTGAACGTCGGTACGTTGTAGGTCGCGATCGACTGCGGCGTACCGCCAAGCGGCCAGACGTTGTCGGACGCGTCCGCATCGGGAAAGGCACCCGACGGGTCGAGTTCTGCCACGACTCGTAGCGATGGGCGCATCAGGGTGCCCGGCACCAGCAGGTTCCACGTCGAGGCCAAGGTGCCTGTTGCGAGCGTCTGGCGCACGCTCATCTCAGGCGCCGCGATGGTCTTGGTTTGCAACAGCGTTGTGCCGTCATAGAGCCTGACACGCACATGTGGTCGCGCGGTGTTGGCACCCGTCGCCTGCACGAAAACGCGCAGCAGCGCATCGCGGCCCGCGACGAGCGGAATCGCACCATCGAGGCGTTGCGTTGCCTGCGTGAGGTGCACGCTGGTGATGAAGAAGTTGAGGCCACCGCTCGATGCGTAGCTGAACGAGACGGAGCTGTTGCCACCGTCGGCGACCACCGCATTGTGCGACGCAGGAGACGGTGTGTACGTGATGCCTGCGCTGCTGAGAGTGGTGGCAGCCACGGTATAGTCGCCCACGGACAGATTCGTGACCGTGCCGGTGCCATTCACCGGCTGCGAACCATTCGGGCCGGTGACAGTGAACGTCGGCGTAACGCTGCCCGGCAATCCGGTCGCCGCAATCGAGATGGAGCCCACCGACGTCGCGTACGACACGTGTGCGCTCGCCGCCTCGCTCGACGCATTCACCACCAGTTGCTGCAACGCCGACGATGGCTGGTACGTGAAGCCGGAGGCAGTCACGCTGCTTGCGTAAACGTAGTACGTGCCTGGCGCGAGCATGGTCAGGGTGCTCGTGGCAGGTACGGGCTGCGCATAGCCGTCAGGTCCGGCCACGGTGACCGCAGCATTCACGCCGCTGGGCAGACCTGAAATGCCCACCGCAATGGAGCCGGTCGAGATCTTGTACTGCACGGGCAGCCGCAGGGTGTCACCCGCACTGATCGTGGAATCATGCAGGGTCGGTGTCGGTACGTAGCGTGCACCGCCATGCGTCACGTTGTTCGCGCGCACACGCCAGCGTCCTGACACCGTGGGTGCGATGCGCGTGCTGCCGGTAATGATGGAGCTGTCGCCCGATGGAGGCGTCAGCACCAGACTGGCGGCGGCGCCGTTGGGCAGCCCGGCCACCACGATATCCACCACCGTCGGCACTACGGCATAGGCGAAGTGCTGGGACGTTGTCGCACCGGTAGTGACGGTGATCGTGCGCGTGGCGTTCTGCGCCGAATACTTCACCCCGGCTGCCGTGACCGGGGAGGCGCGCAGTGTATACGAACCCGCCGGCAACGAGTCGATCGTGGCGTCGCCGGCGAAGGAGATCGTATCGTTCGCGCCGAATAGCGTGTACGCAGCGGCGCTGCCGGTGGGCAGTCCGGTCGACGACACCGAGAGGCTCCCGACCTGTGCGTTGTACCGGACGGTTGCAGGCGTTGCAATGAGCGAGGCTTCTACGACGAGTCGCATTGTAGCTGTATCGGGTACGTACATGATCGCGCCGCCCGCCACCGTGGCCGACGTGAGCACGTACTCACCCGGCGTAAGATCCGTGACGGTTTCGGTGTGCGCGATGGAGCGAGCGTAGCCGCCGGGCCCCGCAAGCCGAAGCTGGCCATCGAGCTCTGACGGCAACCCGGCCACAACAATCGCGATGGCGCCGCTGGACACCTGATACGCCACACTGACGCGCGCTGTGTCACCGTGCAGCAGCGTCGTGTCGAACGACGCGAGCGATGGCGCGTATCGAAAACCGCCAGTTGCGAGTGTATCGGCACGCACACTCCACGTTCCTCGGCCCGCATGCGCACGAACGCTCGAGGCCGGCGACGGGACCGTGTCCCCATCGGGTTCGATCACGCGAACCGGTGCGTCGACATTCGTGGGTACGCCCTGAATGCTCAGTACGAACACAGTGGGCAGCGGGGCGTAGCGAACGGCCGCCATCGTCGGAGGCGCGCCGCCAGTAACGGAGACCTGAAAGCTCGACGGCGTTGCGGCGTACGTCCCGTGAATGGTGCGCACCGGACGAATCGTCACGGTATACGCGCCTCCTCTGAGATCAATCCACGAGACCGAAGCGGTTCCACTTCGTGACACGCCCTGACCAGCGACGATAAAGTCTGCCGCTGCACCGTCTGGCAGACCCTCGACGCTCACGGTCAGCACCCCCGGTGGCAGCGGGTCGGGCGAAGGCGGCGGTGTCGTGGGACCAACCGATGTATCGCCGCCCGCGCAGGAGGCCAATGCTATCAGTGCAAGCAGGCAGGTGAGTCGACACGGATCGCGAAAGCGCATGGATCGCATGGAGGATTCAGGAAGAGGTTGCCTCATGGACGATTGAGGACGCACTCAGGTCCCACGCATCACGTCGCTTGCTCGCCGAGAGCACGCATGGTAGCGTTTCATCACGGGCACGAACGGTTCTCCCACCGGCGCGTAGCGCGTCAGATTTCCGCAATGAGGCGCCATGCAAGGCCCAGCGCCCTCGCCATGTCTGCGTCGATAATCGACGCGCTGACATCGCTGATGACACCAGCGATGAGAAGCGCAGTCGCGAGCCAGCTCGACGAAACGGAGCCGGCCACCAACGATGCGCTGCGCTCGGCATTCGGCGCGATACTCGGTACGATGCTGGCGCGTGTTGGTGACGGGCCATTGCTCTCCGAGCTCGCAGGGCGTGTCAACAAGGGCGAGTTTGCCTTGCCGCCGCCCGAAGCACTGACGATGCTGCCACCGACGCTCACGGTCGTCGCACCAGCGTCGGGCGTAGGAGCGTCGATGTTGCATCACCTGTTTGGTGGAGGAATCGGTGCTGCAGGCCATGCAGTCGCCGCTGAATCGGGGGTAACGAGCGAGAGTGCGCGCTCGTTGCTCGCGCTGGCGGCGCCGTTCGTGCTTGGGCAACTCAGAAAGTCTGGACCAGACGCCGGGTTCGACGCGACCTCACTGGCGAGGTTTCTGGAAAGTCAACGCGAACCGATCGAAGCGGCGACACCGAGTGCGCTCGCAGGCGCGGCATTCGCCATCGAACGCGCTGAGCAGGGTCATGGAGCGCTGGCCGACGATGCGTCTGATCGCGATGCGCTTGTTCGCATGACGCCCGGGCAGATTGCACCGACCCGCAGTCGATGGAGTCGTCCGCTGCTTTTCATGGCGACGGTGGCAGCACTGCTCGCCGTCTTCTGGCCGCGTTCCACCACGAACGTCAGGCCGCCCGAGCTCGCTGACAGCGCACAAGTGGTCGCCGTGGATTCACGAACCATGGCTGATTCAGCCGCAGGTACGATCGACACGGCTGCTCCAATCTCCGTCAGAGTGCGTCCAGTACTTCCCGGAGGACGGGAGCTGAACGTCGCAGCGGGCAGCATCGAGGCTCTGCTCACGACGTTGCTGGCCGATACGTCTCGGCGATCGCCCGACTCAGCGTGGCTTACCTTCGATCGCGTGGTCTTCGAACCAGGATCTGCCGTGCTCGCAGCCAGTTCGAGTTCGCAGCTCGACAACATCGCCGACATCCTGCGCGCGTACCCTGACGCGTCGATCCAGATCGGCGGCTACACCGACAACCGAGGCGATGCCGAGGCCAATCACGAACTGTCTGACGGCCGAGCGGAGGCGGTGAAGGCGGCACTCGTACTGCGCGGCGTGGACGCGCGTCGAATAAGCGCCGAAGGCTACGGCGACCTGTTCCCGGTTGCCAGCAACGACACCGAGGAAGGACGGCGGCTCAACCAGCGCGTCGCCCTTCGATTGTCCAATCGTTAGCGGCGGCGCAGCGCGCGTCCCGTTCCTTCGGTCGACCGTATGCCGTTGCGCAGCGCAATGGCGCCGTTCACGATCACGAGGTGCATGCCGTCCGGATACTGAAACGGCGCCTCGAATGTTGCGCGATCATGGATGCTCGCTGCGTTGAACGCGATGACATCGGCCCACAATCCTTCGGCGATGCGTCCGCGGTCCCGCAGACGAATGCGCGAAGCGGGCAGGGCACTCATCTTGTGCACCGCCGCTTCCATGCTGAGCGTGCCGCGTTCCCGCACATAGCGACCGAGCACTTTCGCGAAGCTCCCGATGCCGCGAGGGTGTGGGCTGCCACGACGCGTCGGCCCGTCGATCGCGAAGCCGCCACCATCCGTACACACCATGCCCAGCGGATGCGCGAGAATGCGCTCGAGGTTCTCCTCGCTCATGGCGAAACCGATCATGCTCACGTTGCCATTGCTGCGCCGAAGCAAGGCGACGGTGCGCTCGTACGGGTCGGTGCCGGTTCGCGCCGCGTACGCACCAAGTCGTGCGCCTTCCGCATCGCGATCCTCCACTGCACTCACCGATGTGATCTGCACGTTGTCCCAACCGCCGAGCAGTTCGATCTTGGCGAGTGTTTCAGCGCGAATGCGAGGAGCATCCGTCGCATTGTCGAGGCGCGCGACGAACGCGTCGGTGCCGCCGTCGCGGCTCCACACCGGGAAGAGACTGGTCAAGCCGGTGGCGTAGGCGAGATACGGATAACGATCGAAGGCGATGTCCATTCCCGCCACCTTCGCATCGGCAATACGCGCGAATACCGTGTCGAGCGCGCCCCAATTGCGTGGGCCTTGCGTCTTGAGATGGGAAATCTGCAGCCCGCAGCCAGCGCCACGTGCCACGGCGATCGATTCGTCGATTGCATCGAGCAGGCGGTCGTCTTCATTCCTCATGTGCGTGGAGTACACAAGTCCATGCACGGCGAGCGGCTTGCAGAGCGCTATCAACTCTTCCGGAGACGCGAACGCGCCAGGCGTATACTCGAGCCCCGAAGACGCGCCGCACGCACCCTCCGCAATCGCGCGTTCCACACATTCACGCATCTGCACAAGCTGGGCGTCGGTCGCCGGACGATCGTCGTTGCCGACCACCGCCGCGCGTACACTGCCAAGACCCACGTTGCTCGCGACATTGCACGACGGCTTGCGCCGGTCGATGCTGTCGAAGTAGGCACCAAATGGTCGCGCAGGTGTGCCGACTGCGCGCGAGCTGCCATCGGCACCGGCGACGATGGTCGTGATGCCCTGCCTGATGACCGACTCAGCGCGCGGGTCTTCGAACAACGCGCCGTCGGCATGCGAGTGCAGGTCCACGAAGCCTGGCGCGAGCACGAGTCCGCGCACATCGATCTCTTCCAGTCCTCGGCCATCTATGCGCTGTGCCAGCTCGGCGATCCGCCCGCGGGTGATGCCCACGTCGAGCACGCGGCCAGGTGTGCCCGTGCCGTCGAAGACGGTACCGCCGCGCAGGATGAGATCGTGGTCTCGGCCTGATGCGCGCAGCAGCCGAGCCGTGGAGAGCGACACTACCGCCGCGGAACTCGCGGCGACGAAGTTGCGTCTGGTGGTCATGGTACGCGAAAGATGCAGGACGCGACCGCGTTGCGATATACTGCCCATGTGCACGCATGACTTTCCGCGAACAAACACTCACCAGTGAGGCGACGCCTGTCCCGCTTACTTCGTTCCCTGTCGATGGCGGCGCTTGCCGTGCTGGCCGCGTGCAGTGCAGATGGTCCTACGGTGCCCGTCGTTCCAGACCCCGATCCCGATCCCGTCGCGATTCCGGCGATCACGCGCGAGTTCCGCGGACTCTGGATTGCCACCGTGGCAAACATCGACTGGCCATCCCGGTCGGGACTGTCGGTCGCGGCGCAACAGAGCGAACTGCTCGCGATCCTTGATCGAGCGCAGGAACTGCGGTTGAACGCGGTGCTGCTGCAGGTGCGCGCCGCAGGCGACGCGACGTACACGTCAACTCTCGAGCCGTGGAGCCGCTCGCTCACGGGTGTGCAGGGAACCGCGCCCGGCTGGGATCCGCTGGCCTTCGCGGTGGCGGAGGCGCACGCTCGCGGAATCGAGTTGCATGCGTGGTTCAATCCGTTCCGTGCCGGCAATGTGGCTGACACCGCATCGCTTGCTCCGCAACACTTTGCGCGGCGGCGACCCGATCTCGCGCGCACCTACTGTACGCAGCGCTGGTTCGATCCCGGTGAGCCCGAAGTACACGCGCATACCTACGCGGTGATTCGCGACGTCATGCGACGCTACGACATCGATGCGGTGCACCTCGACGATTTCTTCTATCCATATCCGGACTCGCGTTGCGCAGGATTGCAGTTCCCCGACAGCGCAACGTACGCGCGGTACCTGGCGCAGGGCGGCACACTGGCGCGCAATGACTGGCGTCGCGACAACGTCAATCGCTTCGTTGCGCAGCTGCAGCTCGAGGTACGATCCGAGTCGCCGACGGTCCGCGTCGGCATCAGCCCATTCGGCATCTGGCGGCCGGGTTCTCCTGCAGGTGTGGTCGGTCTTGACGCCTATGCATCGATCTTCGCCGACTCGCGCTTGTGGTTCACCAGCGGCTGGGTTGACTACCTCGCGCCGCAGCTGTACTGGGCGCGCAGTTCGTCTGGCCAGAGTTTCACGGCACTGCTCGACTGGTGGAGTCAGCAGAATACGCAGCGACGACATCTGTGGCCCGGACTGGCCGCGTATCGCGTAGCCGACGGATCATCAAGCGCGTACGTGGCGGGAGAGATCGAAGGGCAGATCGCGGCGATGCGTGCGCGCAGCGGCACGGCGGGCGGACCTTCCGGCACCATCCTGTACAACACTACGAGCGTCGTCAGCAATCGCGGTGGGCTCGGTACATTGCTGGAGACGTCAGTCTACACCGCAGGCGCCGTCGTGCCGGCCACCACGTGGCTCGATGCGACAGTGCCGTCAGCACCGGCGTTCACCGTGAGTGCTCCGGTTTCCGGCACGCGCACGGTGAGCATTTCCAGCTCCGCAGCTGCAAATACGCGCTGGTGGCTGGTGCGATGGCGCGATGGTACCACGTGGCGCTCACGTCAGGTGCATGCGTCGGTTCGATTGATCAACATCCCGCCGGCGCAGGACGGGCAGCCGGTCCGTGTGATCGTGATGAATGCGCTGAGTCACGTTGGCGTGGAAAGCGCGCCGTCGAGGTGGACACCGTAGCAGCAGTTACTCGATTTCCATTGCCTCGGCCATGAGCACGAGTCGCTCGACCGCGACATCATTGCCCATGGCCTGAAGCACCGGGCCGTGAATGGCTACGGGGAGGGCATTCCGTAGTCGCCACGATTGCACCACGCTGCTGCGATCTTCCGCGAGTAGTTCAATTCGAACGTTGCGCCGGTCAGCCGAGCCGTTGGTGACACCAGTGAGCCATTCGTGCAGCGTAGCGTCGCCGATGAGTCCGCGCGTCAACGTCACGGTCACCGACTTGTTGCGCCCGGGAATGAGTTGTGCCGAGCCGGTACGATCGTTTCCGGCTCGATATTCGAGCATCTCGATCTCGCGGTCGAGACCGCTGATCTCGCTGAAGCCGGCTTGTGCGGAGCCTGCGTCGAACCCTTCCAGCGACACGAGGAAGTTGAACGCGGTGTAGGGACGCTCGCGGAAGACGGGCATGTCAGGCTCGGTGCCAGGTGAGATCGTTGAAGACCACTTCGATTTCCTCGAACGCCAACCCGCCGTGCAACGCGTCGTACTGCGGGCCAGTCCAGCGCAGCGGCCATGCTCGAGTTACTCGCCACAGATGCAGTGCATTCCTGGTGCTGCGATCGAGATGCCGAATGGCGATATCGCGAACAGCGGGCTTTCCGCTCATGGCTTCTCGTCGCCACTCGTACAGCGTGCGGTCGCCATCAAAAGCGCGGCTCATGACAAGTCGGCCTGGCTGCGGCGGCGCACTCCACAGTACGCCGCCTTGTTCAGGCGGCACCTGTTTACGACTGACTTTGTCAGCATCCGAAGCGAGCTCGAGCGGAGAGATTCGGGCAAACGACAACTCGAGGTCGTTGATGTTGACGAGAAAGTTGATCGCGAGCAGCAATAGTGGTATTCCGCCGGGAAACGAGACGCGCCAAGTTGAGCCTGCAGCGCGGTGATGCGTTCGTCAAGGCGATCATGAACTCACGGAGGATGTGCGCATGCCCAACCGGCGGTCGTTCGACGCAATAGGCGGTCAGAACTTCAATGTCGAGATCGAGGGCGTCACAGAGGGTCCGTTCATTGCGGTGCAGTTCCTCAAGACCACCACGGCGGTGGTGGAAATGCGCAGCGGCAACGATGCGATCGTTCGCAAAACGCCCGGTCGCCACAGCTACGGCAACATCGTGCTGCGTCGGCTGTGGAACGGCGACGATGCGCTTTGGACATGGCGCAAGCATGTGCTCGACGGACAGGTCACACGCAAGGCGGGTTCCGTGCTCATCTACAACGCGCTCGCGGGCACGAGCGGATCGGAAATTGCTCGCTATAACTTCTTCGAAGCGTGGCCGTGCGGCTGGCAACTCGGTCCATGGGATGCGCAAACCGACGGAACGCTTGTCGAAGAAGTGGAGCTTGCAGTGGAGAA
>JBGTFN010000107.1:0-20082 GCA_041747275.1 Gemmatimonadaceae bacterium
GTGCGCGCGCTTTGCCGCGAGTTCGTCTGCGATCAGCGCCGTCAGGCGCGCGTTGCGCGCCAGTCCGATCATCTAGTCCACCGCGTGCGTCTCGCACCAGGTGAGCAGTGCGTCGCGGCAGAAGCCAGAGTCGGCGCGTACAATGATCCGCACGTCGGTCCACACGGCGCGCAGCTGCGCGACGATGCGCGCGACTTCCTCCGTCGCTCCCGCGCTCGCGTCGCCATTCGCTGGGCGTAATCGCGCACAGAGCAGATGCTCGCCCGCGAAGATGTACAGCGGCAGGTAGCAGTAGTGGCCATAGTAGCCATGAAAGAAGCGCCCTTCCTGCGCGCCGTGCACTCTGTTGGCATAACGGCTGTCCTCTGGTGTGTAGCAAGGCGTTCTCGACAAACACCTTATACCACCGGGGGCAGCCGTTATTCAATAGCGTGGTGAGAAACGCGGGCTAGTTGTTGTTTTGCGCGATTTCGCGCTGCAGCTTTTCGACCAGCTGATCCGCCAGCGCTGAGGTCGACATGGCCAGCGCTTCCGCGATTCGTAGCTCACGCTCGTCTGACGAGGCCGTGCTCAAGCCCCCACCAATCACCGCTCCCAGAACACCCGCACCGACGACGCTGCGATGCTTGTTTCCCTCGACCGTTCCGTCGGTCTTGACCGACGCCACGATATCACCGGTTTCGGTATCGACGATGCGTGCGGTGAGTCCAATCGTGTACAGCGTCTTTCCGCTGCTCACGCCTCCGACCAATCCCCCAGTCTTGTTTCTTATCACCCCGCCCAACACGGCGCCAAGCCGTGACTGCTGCTTCGACTGACCAAACGTGGTGATGGAGCCGGTCACCATGTAGCGCGCGCCGGCAATCTTGGCCTTGCTCGCCACATCCTGGCCACTTTGTGCTCGATCCCCGCCCACCAAGTCCTGTTCCTTGATGATGTCCTCCAGCGCGCGACGCTCAACTACGCGCACTTCACCACCGTCAAGCAACTGTTCGACAAGCAGATCAGCTACCGCTCGACCGAGATTGGCCATCGTCTGCTGCATTGCGGCGTTGGGATCCTGGCCGCGCATCACGGCAATCGCACCAGCGAGCGAGTTGAGCTCGTCCTGTTCTGCCTTGGCAAGCGTCGCGTTGAACTCGAACGCCTGCACGAAGACTCTGGGTCGTTCGCGACGCGCCGGAGCTGCAACCCCGGTGCCAATGCCCCTGTCCGTTTCTGACAGAGCGACCGTCGCCGTTCCGGCCTGTGCATTCAGTGTGTCGGTATATGAAACTGCGAGGCATGCGCAAGAGAGTGCCGCGATGACAATGTGTGGGTAACGCATGGTAGACATCTCCGTAGGTCTGTTGGCGTGTCACCGGCGACGCATTCGCTGGTGCTCACTTGTCTGACGGAGATCACGTCATATCATGGACACATTGACATCAGCTCCAGTGCCCAACCCCGGCACCGTGACTCTTATTGCGCCCTGATCTCCACAGGCGGCGGTCCCAGAGCACGCGGCACCGGCGGAGCGCGACGTGTGCAATCCCCCACGTCCAGGAAGGCCTTCGCTGCGTCGATCAGGCCACGGAGTACCGAAGAACATTCGTGCCCTGACGTCTCACACGATCCTTGCACACCTCGTGCTGCAGGTTTCGTTGCAGCGGAACCGTGACCACTTGATCGCAGTCGTAAGTACCTCGCGAACGCCGCCAGAACCTTTCGTGACGGTAGCGCGTAGCGATTCGAGGCACGCCGTCAACGTGACAGCGTGCTCGATGCTTGTCGCCTGGCGTGCAGTATCGCTCAGGGAATCCGGCGCACGGTCCCTCGATACAGGTCGAGTTCCTCGGTGCTTCGCAAGGTGCCGTCCCCGCGCGCGACGTCAGTCACCCGTATAGTGTAGCGTGCCACCTCCTGTACGTCCGGCACTCGAAGACGCAACAGATCGCCGTTGGTTGCCGTGCCGAAAACAGCTACCTGCCACACGTCCCCGCGTTGCCGTACGTGCAGCTTTAGCTCGGGACTCGCGGCGGTGATGTCTTCGGTCAAGCGCACCCCGCGCACTTCCAGTTGAAACGCCGCATCAGCCGACTGTACCTCACTCAGCTGCAATAGCAGCGTGCCCGCCTGCGGCTTCGAAGGATCGGAGTCATCAGGTGCGGTGGGCGACGCGTCGGTGCAGGCAGAGGCGAGTGCAGCGACGAGTACCAGCGTGGCGAGACGACGTGCGCTGCGAAATCGCGCGCTGACCGGAGCAACAAATGAAACGGCGTGCGAGGACATGGTGGATTCTCTGAGAGTTGGAGTTGGGAAGCTGGAGCGCATCACGGCTTGCCTTCGAGAATGAGAGCTGGTGTCGCGTTCACATTCTCGAGCAGCGTGCGCAGGGCGGGCATCACGTCATGAACGGAGGCAGCGTGAGCGAGCACGCCGCGTCGTACAAGCCAGCGCAACACGTCACCGACGTCGATCCGTTGGTTGCGATTGCCGAGCAAGTCAAAGCCACGCGCAGGTTCGATCTCGAGGGGTCGGACGCCCAGGAGTGCGTCGAATACAGCGCCAGCGTCTAGCACCGTTTCGCGCGTTGTCCAGCGCACAGCCACAGGCACGTCATATCGCCCGTCGGGTCGTGCAACTTCCAACATCAGTCTTGCAACGCCGCTACCAACTGTGTCAGGAATGCCGCTCACACGACCGTCCGTCGAGATGTTAAGCCCACTTGGCAAGGAAGTGGCGCCCGGTTTCACTGTAACCTCACCGCCGCCCTGCACTACCGTGGCGATGGTCTGCTCAAAGGGAAAGCCAGCTGTCGCGGTGGACAGCGAATCTTCGAGCAACGACGCCATCGGTGTGACGTGCAGCGTCCGCGTGACTTCGAGGTGGAGGTCGCCCTGCGATACGGTAAGCGGCACATTCCACACACCGATCGTACGCGGTCGACCGAAGAGCAGACGTCTCTCTGCATCGAACGCCAATCCGGGGGGCAGCGAATCCGCAGACAGCGCGAACGCGACCGTCGATCCGTCTCCATCGTAGAGCTGCAATGAATCGAGTAGCTCATCGCCCTGAATGACGAGCGTATCCGCGGATGCCCACATCGCACGCAGTGGTACGAGTTCCACGCGACCCACTAACGACAGCGATCGTGTAGCCACTCCTGCCTGCACCTCCAGCATCGCCTGAAATGGGCCCATCGCCGTTGGCACGCCAACCAGCCGTCCGTCCGTTGTGAGCACAATTCCAACAGGCAGCGCCCCGGCCCGAACCCGCCACGTCGCCGAGCCTGCGCGGGACAGCACTCGCAACGTGTCGTTTCGAGCAATGCCAAGTGGCAGCGTGGCACCCCAGGGAGTCTCACCCAACTCCAGCGCCGGAAGGATCGTCCAGCGACGCGATGCGGTGGCCGTATCGCCGGCGGTTCGAGCTTGGACGGTGGCGCTAAATGTACCCGAGGAGTGCGCTACACCTCCGGCAATGCCCGAAAGGGAGTCGAGCGTCCAACCGTCTGGCAGCGCACCGTCGACAACGTGCCAACGCGCTGTCGGCAACGGCGCGCCCGCGCCCCCGCCGAGCCGCATCGAATCGGCACCGGCAATCCCCTCCACCCGGGTCGGCCGAAGCGAGTCACCGACGACGATTAATCGCCCAGTGCGGAAGCGGAACGTCAGATGCCAGATCCGCTGCTCTGGATCCGCGAACAGACCGAACAGGTACTGTGCGTCGACAACTTGCGTGGGAGTGCCACGAAGCAGCGCGACGCGAAGGCTGTCGTTCGCTCGCAGAAACTCCAGTGTCATGCCCGGAGGAAATGCACTGTAGACGATGGATGAGCCGGAGTTGAACCCTGGACCAGTTCGGTAGTACGCGATCGTGTCAACGCGCGGTTCTCCCACGCGCCCCTCACGCAGCAGCGGTCCGGCCACCGCCTGCAAGGGATCCACCAGGACGGCAATCTCATGCTCAGCGGCGGCACCTGCCGCATCCGTCGCACGCAGGCGTACTGTGAACGGCCCGGATTGTGTTGGCGTGCCGATCAGCACGCGCCGCGTAGCGTCGAGCCGCATCCCTGGCGGTAATGACTCCGCTGTAAGAAGCACTGGCGCGACGCCACCGATCAGGCCGAGTGAGTCTATTTGTGGGCGTCCGAGCTGCATTCGGCGAGTACTCGTCGCCACAATCCGGAAGGCGCTTCGGCGGGTCAGTGCCACCAGAAATCCATCTGAGCGCTCTTCGAGCACCTGTACAATCACGCCTTCCGTTTCGTCCTCCCAGCTTTGTCCTGGTCGAAGGACTGATCCATCATCATTGGTGTCTTTGTTGCCGTCCCGGTCAATTACTATCGCCGTAGCGCCGCTGATCCGATGCAGCACCACTCCTTCACGCGGAAGTGCGGCCTCGAATGGATGGTCTCGCCGACGCGCCTCTATCGTCAGGATACGCTCGGTGCCCTGTCCTATACGCGCGAGCTCGATGCGAGCGGCACGAATGGCCCCCGCCCCACCGGACGCCGTCCCCAGCAGAATGGTATCGTGCATTGCCGAGATTGGCATGTTCGCCACTTCCTCTTCACCTGCCCAACGCAGGCGCATGCGATGCCAACCGTTGAACAGCGTCCCGAAGGATAGACGCGAGGTCTGGTCGTATCCGCTGCTTGCGTTGCTCATCACATCCCAGCGTGAGTCGTACTCGACGCCGTATGGACCGAAGGTGTGCTGCAGTCCAAGCGTATGTCCGAGCTCGTGCGCCTGTATGCCGGGCCTCGCTGCCGCCCAGTTGGAGTTCATAACGAGACGAATGCGACGAGTCGCGTCCACGTTGTTCAGCGCGACCGGTGCGAGGTACGCGTACGACACGCCGAGGTCGACCGATAGCATCATCTGGATGGCAGAGAACGGCTGCACTGTAAGCGACGGTTCGCGCCGACAAGCCTCGGCCAGGCATCGCGCAACGAAGGCATCGTCACGAGCCACATTGTTTGGAAAGCGTGCGGCATCGCGCATCGGCGTTCTATTCACGAACCAATCCGTCACGCGGTCCGGGATCGTGACCCAGTCGAGTACGCGAGTACCGGCCAGCGACGCTCGGCCTCCTGATGCGGCAGCAATGAACGCGCCGACGCCTGGGAAAGCATCGTTCATGTCGCGCTCCAGGCTCTCACGGGTTGCGTTCGTGGGCCCGGCATCGGAAAAAGCGCAAGGGATTACCAATACCGGCAGTGGTCCGCTGAACGGCACGTCTGCCCACCGCGATGCCGCATTCCATGCGGCACCAGACATGTTGGGTGTACCCGCGTCGCTCGGCGACAGTCTGCGCGGCGTGGATCGCTGTTCCCAGCGCGTCACCACGTCGCGCACACCGTCTCGCACGAGCGTGAGGCGAAGTGGTGCACCAACCGGCAGTGCAGTCAGCGCTGATGCGTCAGTACCGAAATCATCGAGGTCAAACGCACGGCCGGCGGCATCGATGGCGGTCCACTGTGTGAAGTGGGAGCCATCCTGCCGGTCATACACGACCGGCATCAGCGTCGCGTCCAACTGAAGCGGCTGAGCCGAAAGTTGTTGCGTAGCAACACCTGATAGCAGGACGAGACCGAGTCTGACGGATGCGAGTTGGGTGCAGCGCATATGCAAGGCCGGCTGAGGGGAGAGGGATCGCGCAATACGTGCGCTTGTCAACACCCTGCTGACGCCGGTGCGAGAAAATCATGGACAATGTGCGGCTAGCTGAAAGAACCTATGATCGCACATCGGCACCGAGACTCACGGTACCGACCTCGCGTTAGCATGAGCTTCGGCTGTCGATACTGCTGGCGACATTTTGCACTTTCGCGTTGGTGCACACTCATATCGAGCCGTGCGTGTGCTCGGCGACATGCGGCGCGACCGCGCGTACCCGTCGTACGTCCGCGACTGCGCAATGATATGCACGACCGGAATCACGAGGACGCCTCGTCGTGCTGCGCATTCTCGCACAGTATTCGCACAGCAAACGGGCAAGAACGAACAATCCCCCACCTCGTAAGCGCGAGGAGAGGGATCGAAAGTTGTCTGAACTCACTGCCCTCAGGATATGTACTCTTGGAAAATGCTATCTCATAAAAACTTCTACTGCTGGGTTCGCAAGGAATGTGCGTGGCTTTGGGGTGAAATATCGTCCCCCAACGAAAAGCTCGTCCCCCGATCCTTCCCCGATCTCCCCAAACCGGCGCACATCGCCTCGCTCAAGCGAGAGTCACTAACAGGGAGTTAAACGATGAAACTACCCCGCCTTTGGAAAGAATCCGGCCCGTCCCCTGACGCCAACCTCTCGCCCTGGAGTCTTGTGCGAAGCCGACGCGATTCAGGTAGTCGCGTCGAGAGCCCGTCGAAGGGTCGCCTCCGGCGCATCTGGAGCGCTGTGATCGGACATGGGATGCAGCGCGAAATGTTCGGTGAGCCGGGCATTCACTTCAGTCGCGAGATGCATCGGCATGCCATGTGCCGCGCCCGGCACTTCGTGATATCGCGCGCCAGGAATCGCTGCGGCCAGGGCTCTGCCAAGCGGCGGCGGTGCGATGCGGTCGAGCTCTGCGCTCAGCACCAGCGTCGGAATGCCGGCGAGGGTGTGCAGAGACGATGTCGTATCATGCTGCGACATGGCGCGAAACTGCTGCAGCACGATACGAGGCTGCGTGGCGAGATCGTGGCCGAACAGTGCACCGAGCGCGTGTGCGCTGTGCGCACCATTGCTGTCGTGCCATGCACTTTTTGGAAGCACCAGTTCGAGAAACGCTCGCCGGCGTTGCGCGGCGGAGCCGATGCGGGTACGCAGTGCAGTCCACAACATCGACGCCGATAGCTTCGTGGCATCCGCGCCGTTGGCGAACGTGCAGAGCAACGCGAGGCTGTGCACAATGGCAGGCTGAGTGAGGGCCACTTGCAGCGCCACCAATCCGCCGAGTGAATGCCCTACGACGTGCACTCGGGACCACCCGAGCGCCCGCACCAGCGCAACCGCGTCGTCCGCCATCTGCACCACCGAAACTGCCCGCCCCTGTGGATGGCTTCGGCCGACTCCCCGATTGTCGAAGGTCAGACAGGAGTACGTTGTATGCAACGCGGTCGTCTGCGGCAACCATCCCGCGCCGTGAACACCGGTGCCCTGAATGAACAGGACAGGGGGACCATCGCCAAGCACGTCATAGGCCAGACGGCAGTCAGCGTGCTCAAGCGTTGGCATGTTGAATCGCGGTAGATGGTCGTCGTGAGCTGCAGTGCTCACGGATCAAAACGAGATGCCGGTTTCGAACGCCATGCGTGCTCCCTCTCGCACGTGGTCTCCGTGCCGAGACGTGGCAGCGAAGCTCAGGCGACCGTGCGCTGCCGCGGCGCCGATCGTGACGTTACCGTCCCAGCCCCGTTGCAGCGCAGTACCGGTAGTTTGCAGATCTTCGCGGTAGTAGCGAGCGACGGACGAGGCGACGAATGGCGTGATCGTCCACAATCCGAATCGAATGTCGTAGCCTGCACCAATGCTGAGGGGCAGAGTCACGAAACCGTTGCCGCTGCCGGGCGCCCGAGAGCTGCGGCCGGTCACATCAACGCCATTGGCGTCGAAGCCCATGGCCAGACATAGCGAGAACGCTGGATTGACGGTTGGCAATGTGCCGCTGAGTGCCACATATCCGGACACCATGCCGGCGGTTGAGTCGGCTCGCATGGGCCCAGCGCCTATCGAAAGGCTGGTCGTGACGGCGATCTGTCTCGGGGCATTGAACCGCATGGCCGCTCGGCCACCATACACCGGCGCGTGACCTTGCGCGCTGGTGAGGATGTGACGTGCTTGCGCCCCGATATAGATCTTGCGTGGCATGGACAAGCCGAGGCATTGTTGCGCAGCGAGAGGTACCGCAAATGTCAGCAACGCGGCGCAGCCGGCGCCAATGCAGGCGGCGACGAGGTGGGTTTCTCTTTTCATGTTGTTCTGCTCCCGTTAAGTGAAGCAGCAAGGTGGGGTTGTCGGCGCTCTCGTCACATCGAACAAACGGGCCGCCGCTATCCGTCGATCGATGGATGCTTCAACCCATGGGTCGATGGACGGCGACGTTCTCAGCAACCGCTATATTCGCTCATGACTGATATCGCGACGGTGCGTGGCACTGGAGATGTCGCACAAGCAGGCGATCGCATGTGGCGGCGCTGGAGCGAGAACGCATTTGCGTTCTATTCCATCCTCCTCGCAGCAGCGACGGTCGCCACCTTGGTGCTGCCGGGGACTTCGAAGAACGAGCGATGGGTCGGCGTGATCGTGAGTGCGCTCACGGCGCTTTGGTTTCATCGCTGGTGCCTGCTGGTACGCGTCGACATTGCGAAGAACGCTCATCTGCATCGTGTGTGCATGGCGCTCATTGGTGTGGTGCTCACGTCGGTGCTCGCCATCGTACACGATGCGTACCTCCTCGTACATCTGCTGCTGATCTTGCACTTCTTCGTGGAGCTGCCAGTGGGGTGGGCCGTTGCGACCGCCGTACTCATCACCTTTCCGTCCGGGCGCGTGTGGGACACGCACGGTGCGATCAGCGATCCGGCTACAGACATTGTGCTCGTCCTGTTCCTGCGCGCGCCCATCGTGATCGTACTTGGCATGACAGTGCGCACAGCCGTGGCACAGAACGAAGAGCGACGCCGCTTGCTCGATACGTTGGCGCTGGTCGAACGCCGGGCGGGTGTGCTCGAGGAGCGACAGCGTCTGGCCCGCGAAATTCATGATACACTCGCGCAAGGCTTCGCCGCGATCCTTGTGCACCTGGCGCAGGAAGAAGCGTCGCGCATGCCAGTGCCCGCGTCTCGCAGCCCGCATCTTGTGTATGCACAGTCCATCGCGCGTGAGAATCTCGAGGAGGCTCGGCGCATGATGCGTGCACTGCTCCCGGAGGTTCTCGAATTGGAAGTAGGGCTGCCGGCGGTGATGCAGCGTGTGACGCGCAACTGGTCAGAACGCAGCGGTGTGGCGTGCGAACTGAGTACGACCGGGAACGTGCTGGCACTTCATACCGATCTCGAAGTGACACTGCTGCGAGCAACGCAAGAGCTGTTGACGAACGTTGGCAAGCACGCCTCGGCAACGCGCGTCACGGTCACGCTTTCCTATATGCCTGATATCGTCGTGCTCGATGTGTGCGACGATGGCGTCGGTTTTTCCCGGGACACGTCCGCTGTCGAATGCACCGTGAACAACGCGACGCGTGAAGAAGCGGTGTCGGCACGCTTTGGATTGCGTGGCCTTCATGAACGGGCTGCGCAGCTCAACGGAACGTTCGCCGTGGAGAGTGTGCATGGCGACGGCGCAACTGCAACGCTGAGGATACCTGTCATCGAGCGAGCGGCTGTGGCCCCCATCGCGGCGGTACGGTCTTCATGAATCCTATCCGCATACTGGTTGTCGACGATCATGCCATCCTGCGTGCGGGACTCCTGAGTCTCTTGCAATCAGAGAGGGAGTTCGACGTCGTGGGTCAGGCGGCGAATGGCGTCGAGGCTGTGGCGCTGGCGCAGGAGTTGCAGCCGGATGTGGTGCTCATGGACCTGCGCATGCCGCACATGGACGGTGTGACGGCCATCCGGGCAATGCGTCTTGTTGCGCCCAACCTTCGAGTGCTGGTGCTCACCACGTATGACACGGATGCGGACATTCTACGGGCCGTTGAAGCCGGCGCCACGGGATACCTGCTCAAGGAAACTCCGCGTGACGAGCTCTTCGCCGCGATCCGCGAGACATCGCGCGGACATTCTGTGCTTTCTCCGCGAATCGCATCCCGGTTGGTATCACGCACCCGTGAGGCGGATGACCGTGCCCTGAGCGTACGCGAGATCGAAGTACTCGGTCATGTGGCGCTCGGCACCAGCAACAAGATCATCGCGCGCGAGCTCTCGATTAGCGAAGCCACGGTCAAGACGCACTTGCTGCACATTTTCGCGAAGCTTCGAGTCGACGATCGCACCGCGGCCGTTACGACCGCGGTGCAACGCGGCATCATTCGTCTTTAGCCTTTGGCTCGTCGAGCAACACCGCTCAACCGCACGCTGCCGTCAACAGCATGCGATTCCACAGCGCTTCTGCGGCTGGATTGGGGGCGAGGTGGTCGTCGAAGGTCAACGAGTTGGCCAGCGCGACTACCACCCGACCACTGTTGAACGCCCACGCGGACGCGCTATATCCTGGCGTGGCGCCGCCGTGACCGAACATATCGCCGCATGGCATCGCCGTGCGCATGATGCCGAGCCCGTAGTTGCTGCTCGCGCCTGCGGGCGGTGCCTTCATCACCGCAAGCTGTGCGGGTGTGAGCAGTTGGCCGCGCATCAGCGCGCTATAGAAGCGCGCCACATCGGCGGCGTCGGATACCACATTCCCTGCGCCCCAGTAGAACGGATACAGATCGGTCACATCGAGTGGTGTGTCGTCGCCAAGCAGATAGCCGCGTGCGCGACTTGCATCGGGAGACGCGTCGACGGCAAGCGTCGTGCGTGACAATCCAAGCGGGGTGTACAGACGCGTCTGCAGAACTTGCGCGAGCGAGTGCCCCGCCACCGCTTCGATCACGAGACCGAGCAGCGTGTAGTTGCTGTTGCTGTATTGCTGCGTGACGCCTGGGGCGGATACCGGACCACGAGCGTTGGCAATGGCGAGCAGTTGACGCGGGGCCCACGCAAATGCAAAGTCACCGCTGAGATATGGCAGCAGCACCTGCGCATCGTGGAAGTAGTCAAAGAGACCACTGGTGTGGTTGAGCAGCTGTCGAATGGTGATCGCATTGCCGTTCGCAATCACGCCAGGTACCCAACGCTCTACCGAATCATCGAGGCTGGCGCGTGACTCGGCGACCAGCTGCAGCATGACCACCGACAAATAGGACTTGGTGATACTACCGATTCTGAAACGATCGTTCTCTCGCATGCTGGAAGTGCCAGCAAGACTTGAGCGACCCGCCACGAGCGTCTCGCCGCGGTTGCCATCGCCAATGTGGAGGACGACACCGGGCACTGAGCTGGGTGCGTGACAGAGCCGGTGCGTGTTGTGAAAAACGGTCTGGTACCAGACGACATGATTTCCATCCTGATGGTCGCGAGTGAATCCACTGCGGCGCTCGATACATCGTGAGCGGCCGTGCAGGGTATAGGACCCCGCACCGCAAGCTCGCCGCATTCAACCAATCCGCGCATCAACTGTTCTGCTGATCCGCGCGATCCGTTCGGAGGAGGGTTGGATCGACGCGACGTGGGTCACCATGTTCGCGTGCTACCGATCAGGACGTGCACGCTGCCACTCGGTACGTGGCTGGTCGCAGCCCTCTTCGGGTTGCGCGCGGTTGGCGAGTTTCGCTACGTCGGCCTCTTTAAAGCGGGTTCTGGGCTCAAGCAGACGAACACCTGCCCGCTTGTCTTCATTGCCACGCGCGCATCGTCAGCTCGGCCACGCGCAAGAGTTTGGCCCGCGAGGCGCCATCGCGCGCGAGTGTCGACATGCCTTGTATCGTGGCCATGACCTGCGCCGCGAGCGAGTCGGCAGGTGGCGTGCGTGGCATGACACCTCAACGTTGCTCGCGCTCAATGCGCTTGCGGAGCTGCGACTCGATGCCGCGTCGATTTGCGCCAGTTCTTCCTGAACATCAGCCGTCTCAGCTGAGCAGCTGATGGCAGAACTCGCGAGCAGGCAGCCGCGTGGTGTGGTGGCGCCGGTAAAGCCGATGGCGGCCGAGCGTAGCAGCTCCCGCGCGGCGTCGCGCGCCGTTGGCGCATTCGCGATGATCGACTCGGATGTGGTCGGTCCCGACATGTAGCGCGCGACCGACTCACGAAACAAACCGCGCTTGTCGCCAAACGCAGAATAGATGCTTGGCGGACTGACTCCCATCGCCGCGGTGAGAGCAGCGAGTGACGTGCCCTCGTAGCCATGTCGCCAGGCTGCGCGATCAGATCGTGATTGCCACGAAAGCAGGATTCTCAGCAGGTCGATCGGTGCACGCTGGTGGCCACGGAGCCAAGCACATCCACGCTGCACTTGACGGTTCGCTGCAGCGGCTTGGTACTGACTACGTCGACGTCTTCATCGTGCACGTGTGGGACTCGCTTACACCAGCGCACGAGTTGCTGCACACGATGAACGCGCTCGTGCGAGCGGGAAAGATTCGCTGCTGGGGTTCCGGGTCGTCGCTCAAGGGCGGGCGTCGATGACCGGCGTCCCGCCGTCAGCCGCCGCGTACTCGATGATCAGCCGGTCGTTGGTCACGAGCGGGATATTATCGAGCTGCGCCATCGCAATCAGCATCCGATCGGCCGGGTCGCTGTGCGCGGTCCCCGATAGGCGCGTGCTTTGGAGGAGTACCGGCCGCGTGAGCGGTCGGAACTGGATGCCAGGCGCCTGCTCCGCGCGCTGCAACCAGACCGCGACATCGACCGTGAACGCCAGTTTTCCCTTCGCGGACTTCACGGCGATTTCCCAGTACGAGATGTCGCAGACGAACAGGCGGCGGTGCGCGCCGCATCGGTCCAGCATCGCCGTCGTGCCGGACGCGACCTGGGACGCGTCCCCCTCGACGTGCCAAAGCCAGATGTGGGTGTCGAGGAGCAGTGGACCGTCATAGTCGACGAGCTGTGCCGGGGTCCAAACTCGGCCGACGGTTGGCGGCGGCGGCGCGTCTGCAGAGGTCACCCGAGCTCTCCCCATGCCTCGAAGTCCGGGGCGATCAGATCACCGTGGGTGAGCAGTGTGCCGCGTAGGAACCCGAAGGCGCTCGGCAGATGCGCCTCCGGTGCCACGACCCTCGCTACCACCTCGCCGCGCTTGGTCACCACTACTTCGATCTGCTGATCGTGCACCTGGTCAAGGAGCTGGAGGCACGTGTCCTTGAAAACACCGGCCTTAACCTCGATGACCGTGGGGGCCTCGAGACTTGTGGACGGTGCCGGGGACGGCACGGACTTGGGCGCAGAGGACATGTAGCAGCTCCATCAAATGGCCACATGATTACGGCTATAGCCATCATACTACGGCCATTTCACGGGAGTCAAGGGGTGCTTGGGAGTCGTCTGCACGCCGAGCGTGACGATGCACTGCACGCCTCGGCGCGCTTGCCAGGCATTCACGAGGTGTTGGTGTCGACAAGCTTGGTGGTCGAGGCAACCACCGCCGACACACGGCAGCGACTTCTGGGCTGAGCAAGGCCAACGATCTACCAAGCTGAGCGCCTCGAAGATTGACCGTGGCAGAGCTCCGACCGCACGCCATTGTGCTGCCTCCTGCATCAACGGCTCAGCACTTCGCGTACTTTGCGCGCGAGCGTGTTTGGTGTGAACGGTTTCTGGAGAAAGGAGACGTCCTCACGGAGGATGCCATGCCGAATGACCGCGTCGTCTGTATAGCCGCTCAGGAAGAGCACCTTGAGATGCGCGTAGCGCGTTGCGACTTCTTCGGCGAGCGCCCGTCCGCTCATGCCCGGCATGACGACATCGGTCACCAGCAGGTCCACGTGTCCACCGTTTGCCGCCAACAACTCAAGCGCTATCGCACCGCTGGACGCCGGCCACACCGTGTACCCTTGAGCCGTCAGCGCCCGCTCCGCGACGGTACGCACGGCATCATCGTCCTCCACGAGCAGAATGATTTCGTGTCCCGCAAGGTCGGGGGACTCGGCGCGATCTGGCGCAACCGCGCCCGCCTGTGCGTCGACCGTGGGAACGTAGATCGAGAAGGTCGTTCCGATCCCCACCTCGGAATAGAGGTTCACACTGCCGCCGCTCTGCTTCACGATGCCATGCACGGTGGCAAGCCCGAGCCCCGTGCCCTTGCCCACGTCCTTCGTGGTGAAAAACGGCTCAAACGCTTTCGCGCGCACGGCCGGCGGCATGCCACACCCGTTGTCGCTGACGTCGAGCTTGATGTGCATGCCCGGTCGAAAGTCAGCGTGCTGCGCGACATATCCATCATCCAGAAACATCATCGCGGTCTGAATCGTCAGCTTCCCCCCTTCGGGCATCGCGTCCCGCGCATTGACCGCCAGGTTGAGCAGCACCTGTCCGAAGTGTGCTGGATCAACGTTGACGGGGCGGAGGTCAGCGCCGAGGCGCGTCGCGAGCACGACATCTTCGCCCAGCATGCGGCGGAGCAGCGACTCGGCATCCCGCACGACCTCGTTGATGTCGACGATCTTGGTCTCGAGGACGGCTTGTCGGCTAAAGGACAGCAGTTGGCGGGTCAGCCCCGCAGCGCGCTCGCCCGCTTCGCTGATCGCTTGCACGGCCTCGGTCGTCGGGTCAGCCGGGGGAAGCGTCAACAGCAACATCTCGCTGTAGCCCGCGATCACCGTCAACAAGTTGTTGAAATCGTGCGCAACGCCCCCTGCGAGTTGCCCCACCGCCTCCATCTTCTGCGCCTGGCGGTATTGCTGTTCCAGCAGCTTGAAGGAGGAGACGTCGTTCAGCACCCCCACGAAGTGCGTGACGTGGTCGGAGGCATCACGTATCGGCGAAATAGTCAATGCGTTCCAGAACTGGGTGCCGTCCTTTCGGTAGTTCAGCAGTTCGACTGAGATCGATTGCTGCGCGTCGATCGCGTGACGCAACTTGTCCACGGACTCGGCTGCGGTGTCGGGCCCCTGCAGGAACCGACAGTTGCGCCCGATGCACTCTTCGCGCGAGTAGCCACTCATGGCCAGGAACGCGTCGTTGACATAGCTGATGGGATGGTCCGGCACGGAGCAATCGGTAATGCAGACGCCTTGCGTCAGAGAGGCGAGTGCGCGTTCGCGAAGGTGCAGCGCCTCGCCCGACTCCCGCTGCGCGGTCAGATCGCGGGTGACATTCGCGAAGCCGAGGTGCCTGCCCTGCGCGTTCTGAATGCGCGTAATGACCACTGAGGCCATGTACGGCACCGCGCCTTTCCGCAGACGCAGACCCTCCTCCTCGTACCGCCCGTCGGCCAACGCGTCCCGAAGCCCCCGCTCCGGCTTCCCTGCCGCTACGTCCTCCGGTGTATAGAGCACCGAGATGTGCTGGCCGATGATTTCGTCCGAGCTATACCCGTTCGACTTCTCTGCCCCCGGATTCCAGCTGAAGACCAAACCATCGGGATCGATCATGAAGATCTCGTAGTCGTGGACCGATTCTACCAGTAGCTGGAAGCGATCCTCGGACGCGTCACTCAGCGTGCGGGGCGCTGTTGTCACGGAGGCTTCCTCCTCGGAGGGACTCGGCGCTGTCACCGGAAGGCTGGCCGGTCGTTCCGTCCACCGGAGAGGCGCAACGCGCAGCCGGCAGCGCGCGGCATACGGCAGCGCTCAGCAGTCGGGGAGGTGCTCATGCGGCGTCTGGTCGATGTGAAGCGAGCGGGGACCGGTGCGGCGCACTCGAGCCTCACACACGATAGTTAATCGTTTCGTGATGCCGCGAACCATTGACCCTCTGGATGATATGCAGGTGCACGCAGACAGGCTCCGAACCGACCGCAGCATCGTCGTTGTCTCGAGCACATACCTTGCGCGCGACAGGGAGTTGCGACCCGGTGAACACACGCGCGGGCGCCTCGTCGTGTGGGTCACCGCGTACGCGAGCGGTCGCGATCTTCCGGGAAGACGGCGTCTTAGGCTTGCTTACTGGCGAGGACGTCCTTCGCGAAGAGGCGCGGCTCCCGGGGTTCGAGCTCCCGCTGACGGAGCTGTTCGCGGAGTAGTGCGTCGCTGCCTGGCCGAGGTGGCGCGGTCACCATGCGTGAAGGCAGCCTATCGCGCGAATCGCATTCATGGCCGCGCCTCGACGAACACCGCCCGACGACGTATGCTGGTGATATGGCGTTGACGGAATGACCACACCGACCGATCGACTCGCCGCCGCCCTCTCCGACCGCTATCGCCTCGACCGCGAGCTCGGCCAGGGCGGCATGGCGACCGTGTACCTCGCGCACGACCTCAAGCACGAGCGTGACGTCGCGATCAAGGTGCTGCATCCGGATCTGGGCGCGGCACTCGGCGGGGAGCGGTTTCTCTCTGAGATCCGCACCACGGCCCGCCTGCAGCACCCGCACATTCTGCCCCTGCTCGACAGCGGCGAGGCCGAGGGCCTGCTCTACTACGTGATGCCGCTCGTCACGGGCGAGACGCTGCGTGCCCGACTCGAGCGCGAGCGGCAGTTGCCCATCGACGACGCGTTGCGAATCGCACGCGAGGCCGCTGACGCACTCGGCTACGCGCACGGCCTGGGCATCGTGCACCGCGACATCAAACCGGAGAACATCCTGCTGCAGGGCGGGCACGCGCTGGTGGCCGACTTCGGCATCGCGCTCGCAATGCAGACTGCGGGCGGTGCGCGAATGACGCAGAGTGGCATGTCGTTGGGCACGCCGCAGTACATGAGTCCCGAGCAGGCAATGGGCGAGCGCACCATCGATACGCGGAGCGACGTCTACGCACTGGGCGCGGTGACCTACGAAATGCTGGTGGGCAATCCACCATTTACCGGCGCGACGGTGCAGATCATCGCCGCGAGGGTCCTCACGGAGCGCCCGGTGTCGCCACGCACCGTTCGCGACACCGTACCGTTGCATGTCGAGCACGCGGTGCTCCGCGCACTCGCCAAGCTCCCTGCCGATCGCTGGGCAACGACGGAAAAGTTTGCGGATGCACTCGCGCACGCCAGCGTCCCTGTCGCCGACGGCGGCGGCGATGCAGAGCGCACCGGTGCACGAGGAACACCGACTGCTGCGCGCCGACCTCTCACGGCATTCGCCATGGCCGGCGCACTCGTGACGACCGCCGCCCTCACGTGGTGGCTGACCCGCCAATTCGGCGCGGCCGAGGCGCCCTGGTCGTCGTTCACGCAGCTCACCGACGCGTCAGGCGTGGAGACAAGTCCGAGCCTTGCGCCCGACGGCGAGTCGTTCGCCTATGCAAGCAACACGCGCGGGAGTTGGGATATTTATGTGCAGCGTGTGGGCGGCCGGAACCCGGTGCTCGTCGCCGGCGATTCCACGGCAGACGAGTTGTGGCCCGCCTACGCGCCCGACGGCAAGCGGATCGCCTACGCGAAGCGGGGAAGCGGGATCTACGTCGTGGGCGCCACCGGTGAGTCGGCGCGGCGCTTGACGACCTTTGGCTCGAATCCCGCCTGGTCCCCTGACGGCACGCGCATCGTCTTCGGGTCAGAGGAGGTGATCTCCCCCTACGGCGTGAATTCCTCTGGCGGGCTCTGGGTCGTCGCCGTCTCCGGTGGAGCACCCCGTCGGATCGACGCGCCCGCATTCAGGGAATCGTATCAGCCGGCGTGGTCGCCCTCAGGCGCGCGCATCGCGTTCTGGACGCCAGTCGATGGACAGCGCGACATCGTGACGATGCCGGCTGACGGTGGCGCGCACCTCAAGGTCACGAACGACGCCGCGCTCGACTGGGCCCCGGTCTGGTCACCCGACGGACGATTCCTGTACTTCGCCAGCGACCGTGGCGGGACAATGGGCATTTGGCGCGTTGCCGTCGACGAGCAGTCCGGTCGAGCAACCGCTGCGCCGGAGCCGGTGGCATCGGGCGTCGACGTGGACATGGACCTGCCGCGACTGTCCGCCGACGGCACGTCGCTCCTGTTCCGCTCCAAGATCGAGTCGGTGAACCCAGCCGCCGTCACCTTCGACATGACCGCCGCGCGCCTGTCGTCGGTTGCCCTGTTGCAGCGTCGCACCGGGAATCTGGTACCCACCGGTGTGTCACCCGACGGCCGATGGCTGACGCTGTACAACCTGTTTGACCGGCAGCAGGACATCTTCATCATGCGTTCCGACGGAAGCGAGCTGACGCGACTCACCGACGATCCCGGTCGTGACTGGTACCCTCGCTTCACGCCGGATGGCGCGGCGGTGACGTTCTATTCGAATCAGGGCGGGAAGTACGAGGCGTTTTCCATCGGTGTTGACGGCAGCGGTCGTACCCAGCTCACGGATGGCAACGGTAATGCCTCGTTCAGCATGTTCGCGCCCGACGGTAAGCGCCTCATGGTTGCCAGCGCGGCCAAAGTACCCACCGTGCGGATCGGCACTGCCCCGTGGCCGATGATGGCCGCGACGACCACCACGATGTCCGGTCTTGCGATGGGGACCGATCTGCTGATACCCAGCGTGTGGTCAGGTGACGGCCGCTGGCTGTCAGGCTTTGTCATGGATCCGTCCGGGGCACCGCGAGGGCACGCCATCTACAACCTCGAAACACGTCAGACCCGCAGGCTGAACGATGATTCAAACGGCAACGAGGTCGGGTGGCTTCCGGGTTTTCGACATGTGATCTATTTCGGGCCGCGCGGAACGCTGGTCATGCAGGATATCGAGTCGCTGGAGCGACGGGACATCACGGGCACGCTACCGTACCCGCCCGACAACTTCGGCAGCATCGTGGTGGCACCGGATGGGCGCACGCTATACTACGGCGCGCGACAGATCGAGGCGAACATCTGGATGGTCAAGCGGCAGCCAATCGGCGCGCTGCCGCGATGACGAACGATACGCCTGCGCTCATGGTCGCACCCCCGGTTATCCTCCGGGCAGCTGCATCTGTCCAGCCAATCGCCGAAACGCGGGCGACCCACGGAGCGCGATCAATCGGCGCGTGTACGGCGCCAAGAAAGGGTGGAAGGAGTTTCGCCGGGAGGGGCACGTCGTCGTGCGGTGCACCGTTGCGCGCGTGATGAAGGCGATGGGGCTCCACGGCGTCGTCCGCGGCCGGCGCGTGCGCACCACGATCCCCGACACGCACGCGGAGCGCCCGCAGGATCTGGTGCAACGCAACTTCACGGCGACGCGGCCGAATCAGTTGTGGGTGTCCGACTTCACGTATGTCAGCACGTGGCGTGGCTTCGTGTACGTCGCGTTTGTGATCGATGTCTTTTCGCGGCGCATCGTCGGCTGGCGCGCCAGTGCGTCGCTGCGCACGGACTTGGCACTGGATGCGTTGGCGCAAGCGCTCTACGACCGGGACACCGACGGGCCGCTCGTCCAACACCGCGCGCCTGCTCGAACCGCTCGGCTACGTGCCACCCGCCGAGCTTGAAGCGCAGTATCACACCAGCACCTCGGACTTCGCCGAGCTGGTGCTCAAGCAAACCAGTCTCCTCGAGTTCCGGGGCGATTCAATGGCGTCGTCCGGAGTCCCAACGGCCGAGCATACGGTCTGCGCGCTCGACGCGGGCGTGTATGAGACGGCACGGTTCGACCGGGTGTGTCATTCCGACGGTCGCGTCGCGCGCCTCCATGCCGAAGACGGCTGTCAGCTTACGGGCAAGCGCCCGAGCGCGAAGTATGCGCAAACTGGAGGGCCGACGTACGCCGACCTGACCGCCGCCTTGCGGCGCTTTGGAACCGACCCCGGCTCGGACATGCCGCTGCTCTTCTGCTGGGCGGTAGCGAACTTGGCCTTGGGCAATCGCGACGCACACGCGAAAAACGTGAGCATTCTGCGGACCGCCGACGGCGCGTTGCGGCTTGCACCGGCATATGACGTGGTGTGCACGATGGCGTACACAAAGGTGGACGCGGTGCTCCCGCTGCTGTTCGCCGGCACACAGCACTTGTCGCAGCTCGATCCGGCGGCACTCAAAAAAGCGGCGCGCTCGTTCGGCATCACGCCCGCGCTGGCGAACGACCTCGTCGCCGACGTCTGTGACCGTTAAGCAGCCGCTCGTGACGATGCGCTGCACGCCTCGGCGCGTTTGGCCGGCACGCATGAGGTGCTGACATCCGTAAGCGTAGTGGTTGAGGCGACCACTGCGGAAACTCGGCGGCGGCTTCTCGGCTAAACCAGGCTTGTGACAGTTTGCAGCACGCTTTCCAGCCGGAGAGTCTGAGACAGATCAACAAAGATCGTCCCCCAGACGTCTCCCGGCCCCGAAAACGCGATGCGCCTCGGGGCCGGGGAGATAATCTAAGTCTTTGTTTTACATCGCTTTACACCAATCGGGACGGCGGGATTCGAACCCGCGACCCCCTGAACCCCATTCAGGTGCGCTACCGGGCTGCGCTACGTCCCGTAACCCGCTCACGCGCCAACCTCGCCGCGCAAACGTCTACAGACCGGAAACGTACCCTGCCACA
>JBGTFN010000108.1:0-4362 GCA_041747275.1 Gemmatimonadaceae bacterium
CATCGAGATGGCGCCCTCGCGGGCCACGAAGAAACGCCGCCGATCCTCGCTCCACTGCACCGTCGTGCCCTGCAGTCGCGGCGCGATCACGCGCAGCGATGTGTCGCTGCCCACCAGCGCCACGAGGCGCTCGGTGCGACCCATGATGGTTTCGTAATCGGTTTTCTTCGTCTGGTCGTCGGCCCATACGCGCACCGCGCCGTCGGGCGACACTTCCCAGTTGCTCGCCATCGTCTCGGGGATGAGCGTGGTGACCTGCTGCCGTGCGATTGTCCACGCCACAACGCTGCGCTTGAACGCCTCACGTCGCAGCGCTTCCCACGGGAGAATCGGTTCGGCCTTCGGCGAACCGAGGTGCGTGATTGGCCCGCGCACGAGATTGGCAAAGCGTTCCTGCGCACGCATTCGCCACGCCACGCTGCGCAGTGCGAAGTAGAGCTGTGTACCGTCGCCGTTCCAGCGCAGCTCGCTGTTCTCGGCGACGTACTGCCCCTGAGGAATGCGCGCCACGGTAAAGCGCTTCGACGAGCGCTCCCACACAGTGGCGCGCAGTTCGCCGTTCACCAGCTCGAAGAAGGCGAGACGCGTTCCGTCCGGTGACCATGTGGCGCTGCGCACCGCGCGCGCCGCGGGAAACACGGCGGTGCGATCGAGTGTGCGCGCGTTCACCGCGTGAAGCGTGACCGGAGTGACGCGCAGGTAGGTAGGGTCGCCATCGCGCGAAGCGTCCACGCCGAGGTTGTCGCGGCGCCTGCTCACAGTGAGCGCGATCCAGTTACCGTCGTCGCTCAGGTCGGCGACAGAGGCGTTCGCGACGTCGAGCAGGTCGCTTGCCGTAAGCGGGGACTGGGCGTGGGCAATGGTCGTGACCGAGCAGGTGGCGAGGCATAGCATGAACAGTCGGTGGCGGAGCGGCATTGGCGTGGGGCGGTTAGTTCGGAAGCGCGAAAGCGGGTCGGCTGGACGACCGGCGTGTATCAAGTATGGAGCAAACCCCTGCTCGCCGCTGCCGCGCACGAGCGCTGCACATCTTCGCTTACGTCCGCCGAATCCGGAGATACCTTTGGGGGGGCACTCCGATCGGATGGCGATGCACCAGTTTTTTTCGCCTCCCATGTTGCGAACCCTTCAAGCCCGGCACCCTCATGAGCCACGGCAAACATTCATCGCAGTCCATGCTGCGTGTCGCCGCACTGCTGAGCCTGGTGCTTTCTGCGCCCGCCGTCGCTCAGGAACGCGCCGAGAGTCGCGTTGACAGCCGAGCTGCCAACCGCCTCGACAATCGCATCGACAATCGCATCGACGTGGTCACGCCGATGGCACCTGAGCTGGCGGCGTTCGGCACGCACGCCGTCGGCGTGCGCACCATCTCGGTCACCGATGCAAATCGCCCCGACGTGGCGCGCACGAAAGACGGTGAACCCACGATTCGCACTGCTCGGGGTCTCACGCTCGAAGTCTGGTATCCCGCCGCGGTGTCGAACGGGGCGCGCGATGGTGAGTATCGCGCCATCATGCGCGACCCGTCAGTCGTGGTGACACTGTATGGGCGTGCACACCGCGACGCTGCACTGATCGCAGCCGACCGCCCGTTCCCGCTGCTGATCCTTTCACACGGATACCCTGGCAATCGGTATCTGCTCAGTCACCTGGGCGAGAACCTCGCAAGCAAAGGCTACATCGTCGTGTCGATCGATCACACCGGGAGCACGTACGACAACGCGCAGGCGTTTGCCGTGACGCTGTACAACCGGTCGTACGATCAGCTGTTCGTGTTGAACGAAATGGCGCGACTCGGCGCGGCGAACTCGGGCCACTTTCTCGCTGGTCATGTCGACGCGACACGAACGGGCATCGTCGGTTACTCGATGGGGGGCTATGGTCTGGTCAACGTCATTGGCGGCGGGTACCGTGCAGCCGCCGCGTCGTTTCCGGGTGCGCCGCCCAACCAGCTTCTGCTGGAGCGCAGCGCGGACAATGCCGCCTATCAGGCGTCCACCGATCCGCGCATCAAGGCAGCGGTGGCCATTGGTCCCTGGGGCATGCAGGCCGGGTTCTGGGATGCCGCAGGGCTGGCTGGCATTCGCACACCAACGTTGTTTGTTGCCGGCAGCGCCGACGATGTATCCGGCTACGAGAATGGCACGCGGGCCATGTTTCGCGGCGCCGTGAACGCGGATCGCTATCTGCTCACGTTCGAGGGCGCGGGTCACAACGCAGGCGCTCCCATGCCGGCGCCTGCGGAGAGCTACGCCTACTCGGAGACGATCCGGTCATTCCCGTTCATGCACTACGCCGATGCCATCTGGGACACGCGCCGCATGAACAACATTCTCGCACACTTCGTGACCGCGCACTTCGACGCACGACTCAAGGACGATACCACGCGACTCGCCTACCTGCAGGTGGTGCCACACGGCAAGGACGCGGTCTATGCGATGGATCGCGAGGGTCGGCCTCAGCCAAATCACACCTATTGGCGGGGGTTCAAGCGCGGAACGGCAGCGGGGCTGGTGCTGGAGCAGGCGAGCGCATCGGGGAGATAGCCGCCGGTGGGTTGGCCGCCCGACGCGATCGCCACGCCAGCAGCAGAGATAGCACCGGCCCGCACCAGCAGAACACCGCCCACGGTGCATAGGCGACCGTGGGCACACCGAGCGTCGTCGCCATGAACACCGCCGAGACTGTCCATGGCATGAGCACTTCGGTGATGGTGACGGAGTCTTCGAGGCTGCGCGACAGGATGCGCGGCGGCACCGACGCGGTGCGATACGCGTCGCGAAACAGTCCGCCTACCACGAGCATGGTCACACCACCGTGGCTCGTAAGCGCAACCATGCCGAGTCCGGCGGTCATGGTCGCCGCGACAAGTGCGAACGTGGTGCGCACGACGCGCAGCAATCGCGCCAGCAGGACATTGAGAGCGCCGGAAACTTCCATCGCGCCGGCGAGCAGAAACGCCGCGAACACGATCACCAGCGTCGGCGCCATTGAATAGAGTCCACCGCGTTCGACGAGTCGCACGAACATCCCGCTATGCACGCTTGCATCGCTCACGCGCGCACCCGTCACGATCGCCGCCATCACATCGAGCGGGGGCGCGCCTTGCAGCCAGATGGCAAGTGCAACCGCCACCAGCGACGACAAAGTGATGGCGACCAGCGATGGCACGCGCCGCATGATCGCCACGATGATGACGAGCGGCGGCAGCAGAACGATCCAGTGCAGCTCGAACGCCCGCGAGAGTTCGCCGAGCAGTGCGGTGGCGGAGGCCGGAATCGAGGGAGCGGTGGAGCCCGTCGCGGCATCGTATACCACGGTGCTCGATGGCTCACCAAGCAAAGTGTACACAAGCGCCGCAATCACGAACGATGGCAACGCGGTGGGTAACATGCCGCGGATGTGCGCGTACACATCAATTTCGGCGGCCACCGATGCAATGATCGTGGTGTCCGAAAGCGGTGACATCTTGTCGCCGAAATACGCGCCTGACACCACCGCACCGGCAACCATCGGCAGTGACACGTCGAGCGCTGTGGCAGTGCCCATCATGGCCACACCGATCGTGCCGACCGATCCCCACGACGTTCCGGTGAACGACGACATCAGCGCCGCCGCGAGGAATGCAGCGATCGCCAGATGCGACGGATTCACGAGTCGAATGCCCCACGACACGAGATATGGAATCGTGCCGGAGAGCATCCAGGTGGCAATCAGCATGCCGATCGCCAGCAGGATGAGCAAAGCGGGCAGCACGCGCGCGACCTGCACACCGGCCGCACTTTGCACGTCTTCCCAGGTGCGACCGATGTAGACCGCGATGATCGAAGCCACCGCCGCCGAGACGAGCATCGCGATGAGAATGACTTCGCCGTTAAGTGACCCCGTGAGTGCGCCTGCGATGAGCGCGCCGACCATTGTGATGATCGGCAACAGTGCGACGCCGGTGGACATCGGGCGGGATTCGGTCACGACGCGAAGGGGCGAGGCTGCGGCAGCGGTGGCGAATGCATCGGCGCAAGCTCTGGCTCGCGTTGCAGTGACGCAAGCACGGCGCAACGCCTTCGTGCCACCCGAAGCGCGCGTGCTGTTCCAAACTTCCCACTTGCCATCGCCGACTGCGTCACCGAATCTCACGGCATGGAGCTCGTCCCCATTGCCAATCTCGCAGTCGCGGCCCTCGCGGGACTCGCGGTGGGTGTGGAGCGCGAATGGTCGGGACACACGAGCGGTCCTGACGCGCGCTTTGCAGGCGTGCGCACGTTCTTTCTGCTCGGCGGGCTGGGCGGCATCGCCGGAAGTTTCCTCGCCAGCGGGAACACCGGCATAGCCGTGGCGTTGCTCGCCGCGGCCGGCTCGCTG
>JBGTFN010000109.1:0-8020 GCA_041747275.1 Gemmatimonadaceae bacterium
CCCCGCGACCTCCCCAACCCCCGCGACCTCGGGCGTCGTCAGACGCCCCCTCAGACGCCCACCATCTCCGGCTCCTCCACCGGAGCATGCGCCCCGCCTCCCACCAACGCGATCTTCAGCACTTCCTTGAGCGTCTCCACGGGGTGGAACGTGAGCGCATCCTGCACCTCCTGCGGCACATCCTCGAGGTCATCGAAGTTCGCCTTAGGCAGGATGATCGTCGTGACACCGGCTCGATGCGCACCAAGCACCTTCTCCTTGAGCCCACCGATCGGAAGCACTCGGCCGCGCAACGTGATCTCGCCCGTCATCGCGACATCGCGCCGCACCTTGCGGTTCGACATTTCCGACACGAGCGCCGTCGCAATCGCGATGCCCGCACTCGGTCCATCCTTTGGAATCGCACCCGCAGGCACGTGGATGTGTGCCTCGCTTGCACTCTTCAAGCGATCCGCGGGAATGCCCAGCGCGTCTGCATTGTTCGTCGCGTACGTGAGCGCTGCGCGCGCACTCTCCTTCATCACGTCGCCGAGCTGACCTGTGAGAATGAGTGCAATCGGTCCCACACGCGTGACTTCTGCGCCCTCTTCGGCGAGCGGACGCATCGTGCCGGTACGGCGGATCGACGCTTCCACAAACATGATGTCACCGCCCATCGGCGTGTAATACATGCCCGAGGCAATGCCGACTTCATCATGCTCGGCCACACGCTCAGGATGCACCTTCGGACGGCCCAGGAGTTCACGCACCTCGGACGTGTCCACGCGATCGTCCGCGAGCACGGTTTCGTCGCCTGTGGCCACCCGACGCGCGACCTTGCGCGCCACCGCACCCAACTGCCGCTCGAGCTGACGCACGCCTGACTCACGCGTATACTCGGTGATCACCTTCATCACTGCATCGTCGTCGAACGAGAGATTGCGCGATGCGAGCCCGGATTCATCAAGCTGTCGCGGGATGAGATACTTCTTTGCGATTTCGAGCTTCTCGCGCTCCGTGTAGCCGCTGAAGTCCACGACTTCCATGCGATCGAGCAGCGGACCGGGAATGTTCTGCACGAAGTTCGACGTCGCAATGAACAGCACTTCGCTCAGGTCGAACGGAATGCCGAGGTAGTGGTCGGTGAACGAATCGTTCTGCGCCGGATCCAGCACTTCGAGCAGCGCGCTCGACGGATCGCCCTGGAACGACGAGCCGAGTTTGTCGATCTCGTCAAGCAGGAAGACAGGATTCTTGGTGCCCGCCTGCTTCATGCCCTGCACGATGCGACCGGGCATTGCACCCACGTAGGTGCGACGGTGTCCGCGAATGTCAGCCTCGTCGCGCGCACCACCGAGTGCCACGCGCACATACTCACGACCGAGCGCACGCGCGACTGATTTCGCGATGGATGTCTTGCCTACACCCGGCGGACCGGTGAACAGCAGGATCGGGCCCTTCGCCATCGCGCGCGCCTTGGCTTCCTTCGCATCCTTGATCACGCGATCATCGTGCGCGCGACCGCCCTGTTCCTCGTCCAGCAACTTCGAGACGGGAAACTCTCCCGTCGATGCGACCTCTTCGGCGATCTGCTTCGCACGAAGCTGACGCACCGCCAGGAACTCGAGCACGCGATCCTTCACGTCCTTGAGTCCGTAGTGGTCTTCGTCGAGCACGATCTCGGCACGCGCCAGATCCAGCTGATCATCCGAGCGCGTGTTCCACGGCAGCTCGGCGATCCACTCGAGGTACGTGCGAATCACCTGCGCTTCCATCGACTCGCGACCGGTGCGCTCGAGTCGGCCCAGCTCACGCTCCACTTCCGCGCGCGCATCTTTCGGCAACTCCAGCGCGTTCAGCTTCTCGCGCAGCTCCTCGATTTCCTTGGACTGGTCATCGTCACCCAGCTCTTTCTGAATCGCCTTGAGCTGCTCGCGCAAAAACATCTCGCGCTGGCGTTCGCCAAGCTCTTCCTGCACCTGAGACTTGATGTCTTCCTGCGCCTCGAGCAGCCCGATCTGACGCTGCACGTGCACGAGCACGCGACGCAGGCGCTCTTCCACCGACAGCGTCTCGAGCAGACCTTGCTTCTCCGGCACGGTAAGCTCGATGTAGCCGGCAACAAGATCGGAAAAACGGCCCGGCTCGGTCACGGAATCGAGCACCTGATGCAGTACTTCTTCCGGCAGTCCGCGCTTCTCACCGAGTTCGGCGGCGCGCTCGCGCGTTTCCTTGTGCAGCGCTTCGAACGCCGAGTCCTTGGGCTCGAGCGGCAGCATTTCGTCGGCGGAGACGACCACCGCCTGCAGGTGCCCGTCTGAGTCCGTGTACTGCAGCGCTGTTGCGCGCTGCTCACCTTGCAGCAGCAACTGCACGCCACCAAGGCCGCGCTGGATCTGGCCGATGCGCGCGATCACGCCCATCTGATAAAGAATGTCCGACGATGGTTCTTCCGTGTTGTCGCGCTGCGCGACCGCGAAAACCACCCGGTCGCCCTTCAGGGCGGCCTCGATGGCGCGCAAGGTACCCGGTCGGCCAGCCGCAATCGGGGCCGTGATACCGGGGAACATGACCGTCCCGCGAAGGGGCAGGACGGGAAGAGTCTGACGCTCACCCATTATGTGACTTCCTGGCTCGGGAGAAAAGGGAATGTGTGGTAGGAGGGCAGGTTTCGCACCCGTTCAGGTGTGCCAAGCTGGCAGGCTCTGCAACTTTCTACACTCCATCTGACGTAGTGCAGAAATGCGGGCTGCCGACTCGGCGGACTGACTGTCGTTCCGCTTGTCCCCGGTGCTACACTACCACAGCCCACCGGGTCGTTTTCCTGCTTCCACTCCCCGGATCCCAACGCGCGTGTCTGACTCCGCCGCCTCGAGCGATGCTGAACTGCGAGAACATGTCCAACGCACGCTGTCTGCGACCTACGACGTAGAGCGCGAGATCGGCCGTGGAGGCATGGGCGTGGTCTATCGTGCGATCGACAAGCGACTCAAGCGCCCCGTCGCCATCAAGCTGCTGCCGCCTGAGCTCGCCTTTCGTCGCGATGTGCGCCAGCGTTTCCAGCGCGAAGCCGAGACCTCTGCGCAACTCAGTCATCCCAACATCGTTCCGATCTACTCCGTCGACGAAGTCGGGAACCTGGTCTTCTTCGTCATGGCGTGCGTCGATGGTGACAACCTCGCCACGCAACTGCGCAAACGCGGCCCGCTGCCGACTGAAGACATCAAGCGTTACCTCACCGAAGTTGCCGACGCACTCGCGTATGCACATTCGCGCGGCGTCATCCACCGTGATATCAAGCCAGACAACATTCTGGTGGACGCGTTGGATGGACGCGCAATGGTCACCGACTTCGGCATCGCGCGTGCGGCCGAGGGCGGCGAAGGCGCGCGACTGACCGCGACGGGACTTGCGATCGGCACACCGGCGTACATGTCACCGGAACAGGCATCGGGTGACCGCGATGTTGATGGCCGCAGCGACCTGTATGCGCTCGGCATTCTCGCGTATCAGATGCTGACCGGTGAACCGCCGTTCACGGGCAACACCACGCCTGTCTTGTTGGTCAAGCATCTCACCGAAACACCTGTTCCCGTGGAGGAGCGGCGTCCCGATACGCCGCCCATGCTTGCCGCGATGGTGATGCGGCTGCTCGAAAAGGATCCAGCGCATCGCTTCCAGAGCGCGGCGGAACTCGCACAGGCACTACGGTCCGGCATTGTGCCGGCTGCATCGTTGCGCTCGCCTCGGTTACCCGCTGGAGGCACGAATGCGGCCGGCGCGTCGGGCGGCGGGCAGGCAATGCCGACATGGTCGAATAGCGGCGGCGGATCACCTCCGCTCAAGGACTGGTCGAAGCCCGTGAGCGAACGGCAGGAGATGTTCCGGCCGGCGCAGGGGCTCTCTTCCTCCGCCGGCGCAGCAGTCGCGCACAGCAAGCACTATGTGCCCACCGCGGAGGAAGAGGCGCGATGGGAAAAGCCGGAGGTGAAGAAGTTCCGGCAGAAAGTTGCGCCGTTCCTGTTCGTGAACGTGGTGCTAATCTTCGTGTCGATCTTTTCCGGCAACAACTTCCTGCCGATCACGGCGATCTGGTCCATCTATCTGTCGTACCAGTACGCAAAACTCTGGTCTGACGGATACGACTGGCGTGACGTGCTGCGCGAGCCGAAGGATCGCATGTTCGGTGATGTGATTTCGGACGTGGGCGAGTCGGTGGAGTCCACATTTTCGAAGAAGAAGCGCGAAGAGTTGCGTGCGCAGGGTCGCACGGGCTTCAAGCTCTCCGGTGCGCTGTCGCCGCGCTCGCCGGTGACGGGTGTACGCAACGCGCCGGTGCGCATGGATGCGCTTGGCGACCATGCCGCCTCGGTGCAGTCCGCCCGCTCGGCACGCGACGAGATCACGCGACTGTTGGCCACACTTCCAGCGTCTGACCGTTCAAAGATTCCCGACGTCGAGAAGACATCGGTGGCCTTGGTGGAAAAGGTCGAGCAGATCGCGCAGTCGCTCGCGAACACCGAACAGGCCATTTCCGAGCGGCCGCTCGCACCGATCGACGCCGAGATCGAACGGCTCGAGGCGGCTGCCAATCCACTGGAATCGGGCTCCGACGCACGCGTGCGCCGGCTGGCGAGCTTGCGGCGTGAGCGCCGTGCAACGATCGATCTGGGTCGTCGTCGCGATGAGTTCATCGAGCGGCTTGAATCCTGCTCGCTGGCGCTGGAGAACATCAGACTCGACCTCGTGCGTCTGCGCACCGGTGGCAGCACGGTGCAGAGCGTGACGCTCGTCGCCGAGCAGGCCATGGCGCTCGCGCGTGAGGTGGATCGTGTGGTGGAAGCCGCGAAGGAAGTGCGCGATCTGACCACCGTGCGCGGCGCCGGCGCGGCGCGTTAGCGACTCATGGTGACACCTGTGCATGACGAACCCTTGTCCGGCGCGGTGCGCAACGACGACAGTGAACTGTTGCTGGCGCGCGTGCGAGTGGCCGTGGCGGATCGCTACGACGGCCTGCGCGAAATCGGACGCGGCGGCATGGCCGTTGTCTATGCGGCGCGTGACCGGCGACTGAATCGTGATGTCGCGCTCAAGGTGTTGCCACCCGATCTCGGCTTCCGCAGTGATGTTCGCGAACGCTTCGTGCGCGAGGCGCAAACCGCGGCACGACTGAATCATCCGAGCATCGTGCCGATCTACGCGGTCGACGAAGCGGATGGACTCGTGTACTTCGTGATGGCGCTCGTTCAGGGCGAGAGTCTGGCGACGCGTCTCGCGCGCGAGGTACGCCCGCCCATCGCGTTCGTGCGCAACGTCTTGTCGCAGGTGGCCGATGCGCTCGCGTACGCGCATCGCTCGGGTGTGATTCACCGCGACATCAAGCCCGACAACATCCTGCTCGAGCACGCGACGGGACGCGCGATCGTAACCGATTTCGGCATCGCGCGCGCGGTGCAAAGCGGTGCACGCCTGACGCAAACCGGCATTGCCGTCGGCACGCCTGCGTTCATGAGTCCCGAGCAGGCCATGGGACAGCGCGAGATCGACGGCCGCAGCGATGTGTACGGACTCGGCGTGGTGGGCTACGTGATGCTCACGGGTCGCCTGCCGTTCGATGCGGAAACGAGTGCGGGCATGCTGGTGCAGCATGTGCAGGGCACGCCGTTCCCGATCATGAACTTCCGCCCCGACTTGCCCTTCTCCCTGACTGACGCCATCACGCGGGCGATATCACGCGAGCCCGCGTCCCGCTGGCCCGATGCCGCCGCGTTCGCTGCAGCGCTACGAGCTGGCGATGCAGAAGATCGTGCGGACGAGCAGCGACGTGTCGATGCGGATCGTGAACGCGACGCTCGTCAACGTGACGCTCGTCAACGTGACGCTCGTGAACGCGATGCCAGTGAACGTGATGCCCGTGAACGCGATGCCCGTGATGGCGACGCGCCTGCCTCGCACGGCGCGCGCATGAACGAGTCGCTCGATGCCTCGTTGGCTCGCATGAACGAGTCGCTGGCGTACGCCGGGGAACAGTTGCGTCGCAGTCGTCACCCAGATGCGCCGTCGAGTAGCCGCGATGCAGGTGCAGATGCGGACATCGTCAACATCCCGCCCGACCGGCGCATCCGTCGCTTCAGGATGCAGGCGCTGCAGGCGCTGATGGTGATGGGCATGCTGTTGTTCATCAACGCCGTCACTGGCGGGTTCCCGTGGTTCATCTTCCCGACCCTGGGCATCACGCTCGGATTGCTCGGCGCAATGATGAAGCTCGGCAATCATGACATCGGCCTGTCCGATGTCATTCGCGGACGCATGAAGGACGACAAGTCGCGGCCATCGCTGGCATCAAGCCGCGCCGAACGCGCGCGTAGCGTGTTGCTCGAGTTCAAGCAACGCGCCCGCTGGGTTGGCATCTCGTTGCTGGTGTCGGCGGGAGGACTCGTAGGCCTCGCGGCGTCCAATGGCGAAGAGGGGTTCCTGTTTCCGTTCCTTGGTGGTGGTGCGTTGGTGCTTGCAAACGGTGCACTGCTCTTTCGGGACACGTTGCGGCTACGCGATGTGGGCCTCACCTCGCGCGATGCCATCGGTGAGACGTGGCAGGACAAGATCGCCGCGATGGATGACCGGCCTCGCGGCGTACGCATGGCACAGGAAACGGCGTTGCTGGCCGATCCCGACGTGCTGCGTTCACCGCACGGTCGCGCGCTGCGCGAGGCGGTGGACGACTGCACGACGATTCGTGAGACCTGGAGCCGGCTCGACCCGGCGGACCGGGAGCTGGTGCCCGACGTCGAGCCAACGGCCAGCGCGTTGCTCGAGCGCATCTCATCGCTCGTCAACAACCTCGCGCGACTCGATGGTGCGGTTGAGGCGCATACCCTGCCATCGCTCGAAGCGCGCATCGCCGGCATGGAAGCGGAAGCGGAGCGCGCGCCGGAAGCAGAGCGGCGATTGTCGCTGCTCAAACGCCAGCATGCGTCGCTTACTGAACTGGTGCAACGGCAGGATGTGCTGCAGCGTCAGCTCGAGAGCGCCTCGCTCGCACTCCGCTCGCTTCGGCTCGACGTGGTAAAGCTGCGAGCGCTGGGCGTCGGTGCCGCGATCGGCGATGTTACCTCGGCTACGCAGGAAGCGCGTGCCGTGTCGCGCGACATTGGACGCGCACTCGATGTTGCCGATGAAATGCGACGGATGTAGCGAGGGTGGCGCCGCTGTACCGTCGGTACTGCTCCGTGAGCGGAGCCTGTCACTCCATTCCGTCGAGCAGCGCTTCCAGATCCCCCACCAATGACCCATGGCTATATCGCGTGGCGGCATCGATCCCGCTCGCGATCGCCACACGTGCCTCGTCCGGTCGCTCGAGCTCGATGAGGCACTCGGCGTAGCGCAGCCAGCCGTTGCCCTCGTCGTCGTGCGCGGCAAGATATGTCGCAAAGTGCTCCGCAGCCTCGCGATGTTCACCGGCCTTGACCAACTCGGTGGCAAGACCAAAACGGGCCATAGCGTGATCGGGCTGACGCTCGGTCATGGCGCGGAAGGTGTCCAATCGGGGATTGCTCATCTCTTGTTTGGTAAAGCGGGAAATGACATCAGGTTCGTCACTGCGCGAGCAGTTCGGAAACAGCGATGGCCAGACGGTCAGGCGCCTCCTCGGGAATCGCGTGCGCCATGCCCGCCAGTCGGTGCACAGTCACCGTGCCCGAGGTCGCAGCACTGATCGCGAGACGAACGCGTTCCCCGCTGCGCGGAAGAAACGGATCGTTCGCGCCCAGCATCAGGCCAACGGGAATGCGCAACGATTCCCGTTGCATGCGAACTGCCTCCATCGTACTGCCGATCACGCTCAATTGACGCGCGGCCACTTCGCGTCCATCGTCAGAGCGAAACGGCTTGAGGTACACGTCGAGCACGTGCGCGGCCAGCAATGCGTTCGTGTACCCGCGAGCGAGCGCAGTGTGCAGTGCGGACGCCAGCCAATCCGGCGGCAGTGCGCGCCAGAGACGGACGCCGCGTCCCAGGCGGCGCAGCGCGCCGGGCGTCTCGA
>JBGTFN010000110.1:0-11501 GCA_041747275.1 Gemmatimonadaceae bacterium
CACACCGGAGCGGCAAGAATTGGATTCGTCTGGAGCGAGCTCATTCTAGGATCGGGGATTGTGTGGTGGCGTCGCCACCGACAGACCCCATAACGAGGCCAAGCCACTCCTGTCGTACCACCGAACACCCGTGGACGTCCACTGGGATGCGCGTCCTACACGTGCGTGTATTGCGTGTGTTGCGTGTGTTGCGTGTGTTGCGTGTGTTGCGTGTGTTGCGTGTGTTGCGTGTGTTGCGTGCGTCGAACGTGTGCCCCTCACGCGGCGGCCGTTGCGGGGTGGCTCACGGTCGGACTGTCGAGTGTTTGCATGACGGCCCACAAGAATCCAATCAGCTCACGCGCCACCGCCACGACTGCGATCTGCGGACCGCGCTTTAGCGCGAGTCGGTGATACATCGTGTACAAGCGCTGTTGCGCTTTCCACGCGTGGAGCGTGACTATCGCCGACGGCCCCTGCTGGCGCAGCGCCAGCGCGGGGCCAATCTTCGGACGCAGGCGATACGCCCACGCGGCTTGCACCAGCACGTGCCGACAATGCGTGTTGCCGGCTTTGGTAATCGAGCCGCGTCGCTCCCGCGGACCGCTCGAATGCTCGCGGGGGACGAAGCCGAGATACGCCATCAACTGTCGGGGAGACGCAAAGCGACGCCAATCGACGAGCTCGGTGGCAAGCACCATCGCGCCGTGGACCTGGAGACCCCGGAAGCACTGCAGCGTCGCCACGGCCGGCGCGTACGCCGGCGTGAGGGCCAGCTCGGCGATGTGGTGATCCAGCGCGTCCCGACGTGCCAGTTTGTACTCGAGCAGCGCGAAGTACTCCTCGAACACGATGCGATCCTCTGGCGCGAGCGGCGATGACGTTCCGATCAGTTGTCGCAGCCAGGTGTAGTGCGCGGGACGCCAATGCAGGCCCCCGCGATAGATAAAGCCGCGGCGTGCCAGGAACTTGAGGATATAGTGCCGCGACGTCACGATCTCGCGCTGCATCGTTTCGCGGCAGCGCACCAAATCACGCACCCGCTCTTCGGCTTCACTCGGAATCCGAATCGTCGTGAGCTCCCCAGCACGATAGAGTCGTGCGAGCTGCCCCGCATCATACTTGTCGTGTTTGCGCTGCACGCCCGGCTTTACCGGAATCAGCGACGGCGCGATCACATCACCGTGGTAGCCCCAGCCCTGCATCGCGCGCTGCAGCACGTACCCCGCGCCGCTGGCCTCGTAGCACGCGCGCACCGCACCGTCCTTCGCGTGGCGCTCGAAGACGCGTCGCAGCTTCGCCGAAATCATTCGGATACTTGTCGATCCGCGTCGGCGCCGTCGCGTCCGCCGGCAGCACGGCGATGGTCACAGAGTCCTTGTGCACATCGAGACCGAGATAGATGATAGGGGTAGCAACTGTCGACGATGACATGGGCTGGTCTCCGAAGAGGTGCGACGGCGACTGCGTCGCAGGTGGCACTGGTGACTCGGGGTACCGGAGGAGCTAACCCACGCAAAGCGCGGGGGCCAGCCCAGTCATAACTTCTAGGCCCCCGCTCCGGACAGTCTCGTTCGGGCCACCCCTCGTCGGAGGAGAAGGCATGCCCCACCAGTATCCATACAGCTTCAATCTTGGCCCAAGCGAGCAGTTCACGGTCTTGGGTCCGACTGAGCGCGAGGACGGGATCTGCCTGGAAGCGGAGAACGTGCTGCAGCCTGGCGCCCGTGTTCCGATGCACATGCACCATCTTCAGGAGGAGGGCTTCACCGTTCTCGCCGGCCGGGCCGGCTACCAACTGGCCGGTGCAGGTCGGGCGTACTTAGAGCCTGGGCAGAGTGTCACGTTCGCACCCGGTGTCCCGCACCGCTTCTGGAATGAAGGTGGCGACGTACTCCACATCCGAGGCTACATGAGGCCACCGCTCAATTCTGAGTACTTCATGGTGCAGATGGCTGAATCAGTCAACGAGAACGGTGGCAAAGAGCCGAACCTACTCGATGCAGCATACCTCATTCATTTCTATCGGCGCGAGTACGGACTCGGCGGGTTGTTCGTGCTCCGACTTCTGATCCCGATCTTAGCTGTGATCGCTAGAATCGCAGGACGCGGACGGAAGTACGCAGCGGCTCCACCACCCGCGGTCGGCTGAGCCAGCCAACCGATCTGAAGCTCCAGGCGTAAACTCTTGCGCCCGCAGGCCTAACGTGGCGTTGCAGCCGACATGCGGCGCCAGGCTTCGGCGCGGGGGCAGAGTTGCGTCGGCGCCGCATGCGGCTGAACTTCAACCTTAGCTGAACGCTTGAACGTGTGTCGCATCCGCAGCTCAGATCAACTTGGGGGAGTAACGAATCGGCTTCGAACATTTTTCTGTGCGTGTTTTGGGGTGGCCGCGCACCTGCCTGCGCTGCTCCATGCACAAGCCGCGACACGGGAGGATTCGCGTTCAACCGTCAGTACTGAGCTGAAGTTGGTGATCCCTTCATCGATGAGGGTCTACTCACTGGGCCTGACGCCTCGAGGGCCGGTCGCAGGGTTGTTGCGCAGATGGTTGCAAGACTCGGCGCGGACCGGACAGCCGGTGCCGGTCGTGCCGCCGTTTGATTCCACGACGACCTCGACCCGCGAATGTCCGATGCCAGTGGTCCGCATGGCACCAGAGGCGATCCCACACATGCCGACTGCGCAGATCGATTCTGCTGTCGCGGCCGCGCGCGTCGCGACGTTGCGTGGCTGCACGAATCCGCTAGATCGTAGGCCGTAGCCGCGCGCACGGTAGCGCAGTCAGCGAAAGAAACGTTGCTGCTGGCAGCGGGAGGCCGTGTGCGGCAGGCGTTCGACGAGCCTCGCATTTGACTTGCGGCGGCCCGTCGGAAGGTTATACTAAGGGTATGAAGACTGCGATCTCACTTCCCGACGCCGTGTTTCGTGCGGCGGAACGCCACGCGAAACGCTCGCGCAAATCACGCAGCCAGCTGTATGCGGAGGCCCTGGCCGAGTATCTGAGCCGTCATGCGCCTGAGGAAGTCACCGAGGCGATGAATCAGGTCGTGGACCAGTTGGACGCGGATCGCGATCCCTTCGTGCACGCGGCGGCCCACGGCGTCTTGCAGCGGTCCGAATGGTAGAACTCGTCCAAGGCGAGATTTGGTGGGCGGACCTACCCGTACCTGGCGGATCCGGGCCAGGATTTCGTCGGCCCCTCGTGGTGGTTCAAGGCAATCCGCTGAACCGGAGTCGCCTGCCGACGGTCGTGTGTGTGCCGCTGACGAGCAACCTGGCCTGGGAATCCGCCCCCGGCAACACGTTGATGCCCGCCAAGGCGACCGGTCTGCCCAAGGACTCGGTCGCGAACGCCTCGCAGTTGTTTGCGATTGATCGCAGTTTTCTGAGCACGCGCGTCGGCAAACTGGCGCCGAAACGATTGGAACAGCTCATGGCGTCCATCGATGTCGTCCTCGGTCGATAGGTCGCCGAACAGGACGTTGCAGTTGACGAGCGAAGCAATGGATGGCTGGCTGCGCTCGCGTTGATGCGGTTCGCTCGCAACTGAACGCCAACGCGTTCGGCATGCGCCACGCTGTCGTCGCAACGCCCACCATCGCGATACCGACGCGCCGGGCGCAGGAAATGGACGGTCGTCAGGCGCGCCAGCGCCCCGACCTGCTGTAGATTCGTGGTATTCCCAACGTCACGAGGTTCGTATGGCTGTCGAGTTGACTGCGGGCTTTCAGGCCGTCCCCGAAGGATTCATCGCCTTCGTCGAAGAACTGCCGGGCGCCAATACCCAAGGCGCCACGTTGGAGGAAGCGCGCGCGAACTTGCGTGAGGCGGTTGTCCTGGTGATGGAAGCCAATCGCGCGATGGCGGAAGAAGATCTTGCCGGGGCCAGCGTCATCCGTGAACCCCTTCGACTCACGGCGTGAAGCGGGTCGACCCGCGACATCGGGAAGTAAACGACTTCTTGGCGCGCAAGATTTATCGTGACCTGGAGATTCCGGAGCTCTGATGCGGAACGAGCGTTGCAGCTGACGGGCGGCGAATGAATCCGGTGTCTACTTCAGCTTCACGAATCGAATGCCGGTGATGTCACCAACGTCGAGAATGAACCCCGTGAGGCGACCGGTCGCATCACGCTCGAAGTGCACGTGGACCGGTGTTCCCGTTAGTGTGAAGTGCGTCCTCGTGGTGTCGTGGGAGGTCAATGCCATCGCGGGCAGATTCCGTCGCTGCAGCGCGATGCCGTTCGTGGCTCCGGTTAGGACCGTCCATCTGACGTCGAGCTCGTCGGAGAAGTACGTGCCGGGAAGATCCCCGACCCCCTGCAGGACGCTTGATCCTGTGTGCTCGCCCGGAGTCGGGAACGCCGGCGCCGCGGCTGGTGGAGTGAGCGCAACGAGTTGCTCGCCCAAGTACACATCGATGATGCGATTCTTCAGAACGTAAGGCTCGACCGTTCTGATATTGCACAATACTGCAATGGTCATGTTGACCGATGGCACCACGCTGAATTCGGCGCGATACCCGCCGTATGTGCCACCGTGTCGCACGATCGGCAGCCCACGATATGTGTCGAAGTTCAGTCCCATGGCATACGTGAGCGTGTCTCCCGAGACGAGCTTCCCAGGCGTGACCATCAGCGCCGAGAGTCCCGGCGCGCGGAGTACGCTATCGAGCGTCGTGGGATTCCATTTCGCCAAGTCCTCGGCGGTGGTGAACAACCCGCCATCGCCGACCACATCGAAGCCGGGCATGCGCGTGCGGAAACCACCAATCGCAAGCCGTTCATAGGCCGTGGCGCGGCGCGGTACGGGGGTGGTGTGGTTGTCGCGAAACACGGTACTCGTCATCCCGAGTGGCGCGAACAACTCGTTCGCGGCGAACTCGCGGAGCGACAGACCTGAGACCTTCCGGACAATAAGCGAGAGCAGGACGTAGCCGGTGTTGCTGTAGAGATGTCTGGTGCCGGGCACAAACGTGAGTGCCCTCTGCCGACTCACCATCGCGAGGAAGTCACCCTCCGTCAACAGCATGTCTTCCGGCCACCCCGCTAGCGGCTGCAGGGAGAGGTAATCGCGCAGGCCACTGGTGTGTGTCAGCAGATGTCGCACGGTGATCGGGGTGCCGTACTCAGGCACCTCCGGCACATAGTCGCGCACATTCGCATCGAGCGACAGTCGCCCGCGCAACACCAGCAAGCCAATCGACGCGGCCGTGAACTGCTTCGAAACTGACGCCGCATAGAATGCGGTGCGCGGCGTGATGTCGATACCCTGTTCAATATCCGCAAGGCCATACCCAGCTGAGAACAGCGTGGCCCCGCCACGGGTAACGCTGACGGCGCAACCGGGGGAGCCTGGTGTCTCGAAAGCGCCGAAAAGCGCAGTCACCGCTCGCTGCTTCGCATCCAACGGAGTTGCCGACTGCGGCCCGTTGGATTGCGCCGAGAGACTGGAGACGGCCACTCCCGCACCTAAGAAGGCGACGAGAAGTGAGCGTGTCATACGATCACCTCAGGCGGGATGGGAGAGTGAGTCGACATCGCGAAAGCATAGCGCAAGGTTGGACGCTAGAGCAAGTTCACTCAGCGGCCACATACCACTTGCATAACGATGCTTGCTGCTGACGAGCGGACACAGAAGCTCGCTGCGCTCACAATCACATATGCGATCCCCAACTGGGAAGTAGATTTCAAGATGCCCGTGATCAGTCGTTTTCTGGGGATTGCGATCGCTATTCTGTACCGCGACCACGATCCGCCGCACTTTCACGCGACGTAGGGTGAGTACGAGATCACCGTCGACATTCGCGACGGCGTGGTCACGGGCCGGTTTCCGCGACGGGCGCTCGTCCATGTGCTGGAGTGGCGCGACTTACATGCGACCGAACTGATGTCGAACTGGGAGCGCGCTCGCGCCCGCGAGCCATTGCTTCCGATTGCGCCACTCGAGTAGACCCGATCCGGCGAGGAGCCATCATGCTGCACATCACCGAGGTCAGACCAGTGGGCGCCTATCGGCTACTGGTCACATTCAGCGACGGCATGCGTGGCGAAGTGGATCTCGCAGCGGCACTGGACGGACCGATCTTCGAACCACTGCGCGATCCGACCGTCTTCGCACAAGTGTCGGTCGATCCGGAAATTCGCACGATCGCCTGGCCGAACGGCGCGGACTTTGCACCGGAGTTTCTCCGAGACCTCGTGCGTCCGCACGCAGTCGCATAACGATGCTTGCTGCAGGCCGGCGAGGCTTCGGTAGCGCGCTGCGCGCGGTTTTCATGTGAGCGCCCGCTGCAGAAGCCAACGTTATACGCACCCGAGGGATACTTGATGCGCCATCGGGCACGGCACCTGACTCTCGCCCTCACCCTGACCGTGTTCGCCGGTGGCTGTGCGCCCGAGGCACCGGAACCCGCGCTGTCGCAACGCGAGGTCGAGGCCTTCATGCAGAGTTACGAGGCCGATCTCCGCAACCGGAATCGCGAAGGGGTCATCGCGCGCTACGACTCGGCGGGCGTGGTCATCCTCGGCAACGGATTCAAGACATTCATGCCCTTTGACAGCATTGCCGCGAGTTACCGGGCCAGTTGGACGGGCCCCGAGTTCTTTACGTTCGACAATCTCACCTACCTGCCGGCGGGAGACTCCGCGATGGTCGTCGCGGGGCAGTTCCGCTGGCACGAGCGCGGCAGCGCGGACACGATGCAGTTCTCCTACGTGAGTCTTGTTCGCCGCACGCCGGGCGGACTTCGCATCAGCCTCGAAGACGAATCCTCCGCGCCACTCAGACCCTGATCGGCGCGCGGGCGTATAACGACGCTTGCTGCCGATGGCCGCGTGTAAGGATGGGTTGGGCGGGGTGGCCGTGATGACCTGGGCTAGTTGCGGCCACCCCGCCCACACAATTACTTGGCCAAACGGCGCAGACTTCGCGCCCGAGTTTCTCCGCGACTTAGTACGCAAGCACGAGGTTGCCTAGTGAGCGTTGCAGCTGACGGGCGATCTTTGGAAGCTCGCTACGCTCGCGATTGATTTGCTTCGCCCGCAGCTGAACTTCAACGTAAGTCTGACTCCGCGCAGCCAGTTGCCGTCGCGACCATCGTCATCGCGGATGACTCGATGGCCAGCACGGCGGAGTGGAAGACCGCCATGACTGAGATTCAAGACCGTCGGTTGATGCGTCAATCGGGTCCTGAGGACAACATCTGCTTCAAGGTTGAGCGTCGTAGTGATCGCGTTGGATCGGAGGAGCTCTACTTTGGCATGTACAGAAGCGGAAGCACCCACTGGGAGCGCACGGCTGGCGACAGTCTCGCGATGTGAATCTTCCAGTCGCCGGACGCGAGTTATGTCCTGCGATGGGCAGGAGGAGGGGACCGGATCACTGGCGAGGGATGGTCGGACCGCTGGCAGGCAACGCAGACGCCGCATCGCAATGCATTCTTCATCGCACTGCGCACAGGTCCGCCAGCCTCGGCCGCGTGCAGATAGGAATCGCGTTGCGATGCCGTCTAACGAGACGCTGCTGCTGGCAGCGCGCAACGTTGGCCAGCGCTCGACCAGCTCAGATGACTGACTCAGACGAAGCCGCGCTCTCGACCGTCGAAGCGGTGCTCGCTGCATACGGCGACGGCCGTGTCGAACTAGCTTCGACCGTCGCAGTGATGACTGCTTACGAGCACAACGGCTGGGTGTGGGCATACAATCCCCAAGGTTTCGCTCGTGACGAGCAGGCCGCGTTCGCCGCACTTGAAGCCGCGTACCTCGAGGCCATATATGCTTTGCTCCCTGACGGGCTCCTCGCCTCTCGTGCACGCAGCTCGCTCCCTGAAGCTGGCGAACGAGGCGCTGCTGCTGTCAGCGCGAATCGGAGAGCGGCTGGCGACTCCGCGCTATCGCGCTGCACCGTCCCGCCACATTTTGTTGGGTGCGCTGCCGCCGAGCGCAACGTTGTGGCCACCTATCGGGCATTGCTGAAAGCCGCCGAGATTGCCATCATTTTCTTATGGTTGACAAATCGCCCGCCCTCGAATCGCTCACGGCTCAAGAGCGCATTGCGCTAATCGGTCGTCTCTGGGATAGTCTTGATCCAGCAGCGGCGGCTCCGCTGTCCCCGGCGCTGGTGGCTGAGCTTGAGCGTCGCGAAGCCGACGCCGACGCGGACCCCGATGCCGGAATTCCCTGGAGCGCACTCCGCGACGAGCTGCAGGCGCGACTTCGCTGAGCGCCGTGCTGGTTGTTCGCGCTCAAGCGCGCATTGAGATAGATGAGGCGTTTGAATGGTATCGCGAGCGCTCGGTCACCGCGGCTGCTGACTTCCTCGAAGTCGTGGATCAGGCGCTGTCCGAGATCGCTCTGGATCCCGAACGGTTTCCGGTGGTGCATGGTCGGCTGCGTCGCGTGGTGCTCCAGCGCTTTCCGTATGCCGTGTATTACAAGGTCTTTCCGCGAACCATCAGTGTTGTCGGCGTGATCCACGGACATCGGCATCCAGACACGTGGCTCTCGCGTGCGCGGCCATGACGAGCGTTGCAGCTGACCGACGATCTGCGGTGGCTCGCTGCGCTCGCGTTTGGTTTGATTCGCCTGCAGCTGCACTCAAACGTTAGGCGCGCGACGGCCGGTTACGTAGGTTTGAGGAAACACCACGGAGGCAGACGGGCGATCGCTGGAAGCTCGCTGCGCTCGAACTTTGTTGGCTTCGCTCGCAGCTGAACTCCAACGTCAGACGCACCACCGACCTTACGCGCGATGCATACTCAACTTTGACAGATGTCTGTCGCTTCTCTCGCCTCGCTGCTGCTTGCGATCGCCTGCAGCAGTCGCGAAACGACTGTGTCCGAGTCCGCGCTCGGCCCAGCGCTGTGCGCCGTGGAAGTTGGCGCTGAGCCATCGGCGGCGGTCTTGCCTGAAGGCAGGATTGCGCTGACCGTGCCAGGTGAAAGAAGAGTTCTTGTCCTCGACAGCCTATGCAGCACCGTAGCCGAAATGGGCCGTTCCGGTGCTGGCCCCGGCGAGTATCGAGTCGCAGCGCGCGCGTTCGTCGACACAGCAGGCGGTCTCCACGTGCTCGATCCGGTGTTGCAGCGCATTACCCACTACAACGCTTCTGGCGAGCATCTCGGAGCCACGGCGGTGACCGATGGTCCAAGTGTGGAATCGCTGTTGATGGCCACCGACGGCGCGGTCTTCTCCACCGCACCACTGACCGATGTTGACGACTCGGTCTCGCTCGTCGTTCACCGCTCCCTCGACGTGTCAGAGGCCATCGAGATTGCTCGACTGCATCGCCCTGTGCCGGTATTGGTTCCGCTCGGAGAGATCGCCATCAACACGCCACCCGAGTACACGCCGTTCGATGCGTGGGGGACACTGCCGGGCGGTGAAGCATGGGTTGCCCGAGGTGCGGACAATCGACTGGAGTTGGTTCGTCGCGGCGGCCGAACACCCGGACCGCCCGTCTCTTACGCTCGAATCGAGACGGTTCCTGCAGATCGTGACCGCTGGCACGGCCTGCCGGCGGCAGAGCACTTTCGAGTCAGTACGCGTCCTCTCTCGCCGGAGAAGGCGCCGTTCCAAGGGGTCGTGCGCGCTGACGACGGCGAGTACTGGATGTGGCTGAACCAGCCAGCCGGGCACAGCTCCGAACGCTACGCGTGTCGCACTCTTGAGAGTAGTGAGCTGTTAAGGGTGATTGTGCCGAACGCACATAAGGTGCTGGCAGTTGGACCTGATCGCGTTTACGTCTACGGCGAGGACGCGGAGGGCACTCCGATGCTCTCTGCACACACGCGGCCACGTTGCGCACCATAGCACCATAGCACCATAGGCATGCGGAGTTGGGCCAGGGGCGCCTAAAGACGCTTGCTGCCTGGAACAATCGTGGCGTAATGCCGCGGCAAGTGTTGAGGCGGCGTTGGAGGGGGGGGGAGTCGTGACGCCAGACATCGATGTCAAGGCGTTATCGTCAGGCGGCGCGTTTGAACGCCTGACACGACGTTTCGCGCCATGTACGATGTGTCGCTTCGGATTCCGACCGGCCGGTCCTCCCGTGGCAACGCTCCGACACGCCGTATAGAACCGACTTTCGCGTGGTCGAGAATGAACACAAGACCACGCCGTACGCTGCGGGAGCTGCGGCCTGCCGGGTAACGTAGCGGGCTGGCAAGCACGCTTCCAAACGGTGGTCCTGAGCACCCTCGCGGCCGAAGGCCGTCCGAAGCCGCTCGACAAGCGCATGATGTACGGCTTGCCACGCATGTCGTGCCAGTCGAGCGGGTTGGTCGCGGCGGCATGAACGCACACGAGAACGCTGATGTCGGACGGAACCGGGCGGACTACCGTTTCCCCTTGAATGACGTCGGTGTCGCCATAACAGCGATAGCGTGCGGCCTGCATGGTCGCGGTGACTCCGCTCGCGAGGATGAGCAGCGGGGCAGCGCCCAGCCGTTTGCGTTGTTTGGTCATGCGAGGGCGTACGACACCGGAGTCGGTGACTCTGGGACGAGACGCGTGAGACGAGATGTCCGAACCGCGTCGCGATTCACGTACGTCGGTGTGGATGCGCTGATTGCAGCGCCGTCGGGTGCACCGCCTTCCGGCCCGCATCGCATCTGCCGTGCCGGTTGTCCGCGCCGGCCGGCTCACTCACCGAGCGAACGAAAGGAGTCTTTGTGCACATCATGCGAACCGCGATACCGTGGACGCTTGCGTCGGCATGCCTCGTGTTTGGCGCGTGTCAGGATACACCGTCGTCACCATTGGCCACGGACTCGCCAGGCAGCGTCGGATCCGAGGTTGTACCACCGTCCGCCGCGCCTCTTGGCGATGCCGCGCCAAGAATCGTGGGACTACGCGACGCTCTTGACCGCGCGCATTCTGCGCTCGAGCCCGACAGTCGCTCGGCATCGGTCGCTGCGGGGCTGCGTCAGGCAATCGCTGCCTTCGAGCACGGCGATGCTTCGGGCGTGAACCGCGCGTTGCAGGACATCGAGCAGACGCTTCAGCGGTACACGCCGCGCGACAATGCAATGGCTCCCGATCTTGACGCGATCCGCCTCGCCATCGGCGCGGCAGCCGCCCGCTGATGAATCGCGTGCTCAACACCTTCACACTGCCTGCGCGATCGATGGGCACTCGCGTGCCGTTCGGCGCCCTACCTATTGCCACCATTCCCATGACCATACTGCTCGACGTTTCGACTGCCGCAAAACAGCGGCGACCCTTCGTGGCGGTGTTGTTGCTCAGCGCCACGCTGACACTCAGCCCCGCGCTCGCGAAGGCCGCGGTTCCAGCAGTACCCGTCCCCCGATCCGACATGATCTACGCCTGCTTCGTTCCGGGCAGCGGGATGCTGTATCGCATCAAGGCCACCGACCCGACGGAAACATGCAAGTCGCCGAACCACATCGCCCTCCAGTGGCTGGTGGCTGGGCCACAGGGTCCCGAAGGACCCACTGGGCAAGCGGGTCCGACTGGGCCCGAGGGGCCAGCAGGACCTGTTGGGCCGGCGGGCGCGGAG
>JBGTFN010000111.1:0-8595 GCA_041747275.1 Gemmatimonadaceae bacterium
CAGGCCGGCGCGGTGCTCGCGGCGCTCGGCGTTGTGTGGCGCGTCTCGGGTCGCCGCTTGCCTGAGATGTTGCTCACTCGCTGGCGGCACGCGGCCCTCATCGCCGGCTTCGCCACCTTCCTCGTTTTTGCCACGGCGATGTTGTGGTTCGGACGTCCGCTGCTTGCGTGGCCGACGCCAGGTGCGAAGTACGTGATCATTGCGATCGAGTCGGTGTTGATGGTTTCCATTGGTGCGGGATTATTGGCGCTTTTCGTTCATACGCCCGATGCGCCTCCGTCAGCGGGTGCGCCGAGTCGGGAGCAGGCATGAGCCGCGAACTCTGGTTCGCGCTGATCGGGGCCATGCTGTTCGCGCTCGCGCTGGGCGCGTTCCTGTCCCACACACATCTGCTGCGCCGGCTGCTCGCGTTCAACATCATGGGCACGGGAAGCTTTCTGTTGATGGTAGGGCTCTCGCAGGACACGCGCGGACCTGACCCCATCCCGCAGGCACTTGTGCTCACCGGCATCGTGGTCGCTGTCGCTTCCACGGCACTCGCACTCATTTTGCTGCGTCGATGGTTTGCCGCCACGGGTGCAGCGACGCTGCCCGAGGACAGCACGGAGTGAGCGAGAGTGAGTTCGCGTCGGCTCTTGTGCCGCTCGTCATCGTCATCCCGCTCGCCTGGGCGGTGCTGTGTCTCCTGCGTCCACGTCACCGGCCGGCGCTACTGCTGTTGCCAGGGCTGCTGCTCTGGATGACGGCATCCGGAATGTTGTGGCTGTCCGTTGCGTCCGACGGACTCGCGCTGCACCTGCTCGGCGGATGGACGGAACCGCTCGGCATCAGTTTGCGCGCCGACGGGTTGGCTAGCACGATGTGCGTGCTCACGAGCCTGATCGCGTCGGCGTGCGGTGTGTACCGGCTTCTCACACCTCCTGACGATGAACCATCAGAATCGCACCGCTGGTTCTGGCCGCTTTTCTTCATGCTGGGCGCAGCGCTCAACGTCATCTGGCTCGCGAGCGACCTGTTCAACATGTACGTGGGACTCGAGCTGCTCGGGCTCTCCTCTGTCGGTCTTGTCGCAATCTCCGGAGGTGAGCAAGCGCTGAGTGCAGCGTTGCGCTATCTGCTTGCGGCACTGCTTGGTTCTCTCGCGTATCTGCTCGGCGTCGCGCTGCTCTACGCGGCGTACGGCACGCTGGCGCTCTCCACGCTCGCCGGGGTGATTACGGCAGACAACATCACGTATGTCGCGCTCGCACTCATCACGATCGGGCTTTGCCTGAAGACTGCGCTGTTCCCCCTGCACGGTTGGCTACCACCGGCACACGGTGTGGCGCTCACGCCGGTGAGCGCGCTGCTTTCGGCGCTGGTGGTCAAAGCGTCATTCGTGATGCTGCTGCGCATCTGGATTGGACCTGGCGCAGACGTCATTACGCGCACCTTCGCGCAGGGCATCGGCGTGCTCGGCGCCGGTGCGATCCTGTGGGGAGGTTGGCAGGCGCTGCATAGTACTGAGCTCAAATCTCTGGTGGCGCACTCCACCGTCGCGCAGCTCGGCTATCTGTTCGTTGCATTGCCGCTGCTCATGAGTGGTGCGGCACCCGGGATCGCGTGGGATGGTCTCATGTTGCAGATCACCTCGCACGCGTTCGCCAAGAGCGCCATGTTCCTCGCCAGCGGCACACTGATTGCTGCGGTAAGCAGCGGGCGCGTGGAAAGCCTGCATGGTGTGACGCGTCACATGCCGCTCGCCTTGTTCGCATTCGGGCTCGCCGGAGTCAGCCTGATGGGATTGCCGCCGAGCGGTGGTTTCAGCGCCAAATGGATGCTGCTGCAGAGTGCGCTCGCCGGCGGTGAGTGGCATTGGGTCGCGGTGCTGCTCGGCGGCGGGCTGCTGACCGCCGGCTATGTGTTTCGCGTCTTTCGCGCGTCGTTTGTGGCGGACGCGGATCACCGTTTTGACAAGACGCCGCTTGGCTGGGATGTGATCGCGCTGATGCTGGCCGGTGCGTCGATCCTGCTCGGATTCGCATCCACGCCGATGCTGTCCGTCATGCGCATCGGCGCACCGCTGGCGGGATTGGTGCGATGAATCTGGGCGCCCTTCCCGTGTGGGTGCTGGCCAGCTCGCTGCTGCCGGCCGTGCTGATCTTTCTGCTGCCCGAACGCACGCGGACGGCGCGCACCACGCTCAACCTGTCGGCCGCAACGCTCAAGATCGTGCTGGTGGGTGTGATGACGTGGCGCGTCGCGCAGGGTCAACTGACCGAGGTGCGCTTCGAGATGTTTCCGGGCGCCGACTTCGTGCTGCGTGCAGACGCAATGGCGTGTCTCTTCGCGGGACTTTCGGCGGTGCTCTGGCTGTTCACTACGATCTACGCCATCGGCTATCTCGAAGGCGCGCCCAATCGCAGCCGCTTCTTCGGCTTCTTCAGCATGTGCGTGGCGAGCACGATGGGCATTTCGCTCGCCGGCAACCTCATCACGTTCCTCGTGTTCTACGAGTTGCTTACGCTGTCGACATATCCGCTTGTCGTGCATCGAGGCAGCGCGAAGGCGCTCGCGGCAGGGCGCGTATACCTCACGTACACGATAGCCGGCGGCGCGGCGCTGCTGCTTGGTGTGGCGCTGCTGTACGGCGTAGCCGGCGACATCGAATTTCAGGAAGCGGGATCGTTGCGTGCCGTAAGCGAGTCGTCGTGGCCGATGTTGCGCGTCATTTTTGCCTTGCTCATTGGCGGACTGGGCGTGAAGGCGGCGCTGGTTCCGTTGCATGGCTGGCTGCCGCGCGCGATGGTTGCACCGGCTCCGGTCAGCGCGCTGTTGCACGCGGTAGCGGTGGTCAAGGCCGGCGCGTTCGGCATCGTGCGCGTGGTGTACGATGTGTACGGCATCGAGTTCGCACAGCGGCTTGCGCTGCTCCTGCCGCTTACGATCGCGGCGAGCGCGACGATTATATGGGGTTCGCTGCGCGCGCTTTGGCAGGACGACCTCAAGCGGCGACTCGCCTATTCAACGATCAGTCAGGTGTCGTACATCGCACTCGGTGTCAGTCTGTTCGGACCTGTTGGCACCGTCGGTGCGCTCGTGCACTTGCTGCATCAGGGCATCATGAAGGTCACGCTGTTCTATTGCGCCGGTAACTACGCGGAAACACTTGGCGTGCACAAGATCAGCGAACTCGATGGTGCCGGCAAGCGCATGCCGCTCACGAGTGCAGCGTTCACGATCGCCGCGTTCGGCATGATCGGGGTGCCACCGCTCGCCGGTTTCGTCAGCAAGTGGTATCTCGGCGTTGGCGCGCTCGAGGCAGGCATGCCGTGGGTGCTCGTGGTGCTGGTGCTCAGCAGTGTGCTCAATGCCGCATACTTCCTGCCGATCGTGATTCGCCTGTGGTTCCGTGAGCAGACAGCGCAGTGGCCCGAAGAGCGCACGTACGGCCGGTGGGAAACAAGCGCCTGGTTGCTCATCCCGACGGTAAGCACGGCATTCTTCACGATCGCTGCGGGCGTGCTCGCGAGCTTTCCGTTCAGTCCGCTGCAATGGGCAATTCTCATTGCCCGTCGAGCGTACCTGTCATGAACACGATCTTGCTCGTCTCCGCAGTCATGGTACCGCTGCTCGCGGCGTTCGGTGGGCTGTTTGCGTTTGCGCGTCCGCACGTGGCGCGGCTGCTGCCGTTTCTACCGCTGCCGGCGCTACTCGCGGCCATCGTCGTGCCGGAAGCCACGCGCGTGTCCAGTTCGTGGCTGCTGTTCAGCGGCAACTGGTCTCTGGACACCACACGTGCGACGCTGCTCACGGCGATGAGCCTTGTGTGGTGCATCGGTGGGTGGCACGCGCTCACATCGGCCGAGACGCGCGATCGCCTGCCGTCGCTGGTGTTACCGTGGACGGCCGCCCTCGCAGGAAACATGTGGGCAGCGGTCGCGCATGACATTGGCGGCTTTTACAGCGGCTTCGCCGTGATGTCGTTCGCTGCGTATGCACTGATCGTGCACCGCGACACAGCCGGCGCGCGGACTGCGGGTCGTGTCTATCTCGTGTTTACCGTGCTCGGCGAGATGGCGATCCTGTGTGGGTTGCTGATCGCAAGCCACGATGGTGCCGGTGACAGTCTCGAGGGCGTGGCAGCGGCAATCTCGACCGGACAGGATCCCGAACTCATCAGTGCGCTTCTGCTGACCGGATTCGGCGTCAAGTGCGCGCTGCTTGGTGTGCACTTCTGGTTGCCCGCCGTCTATACGAACGCGCCGTCTCCCGTGCGCGTCGTGCTCGGCGGCGCGATGATCAATGCGGGTGTGCTCGGCTGGCTGGCCACGCTTCCCATCGGCAGCAGCGTGGCAACACCATTGGCGCTGCCGCTGGTGATTGCGGGTCTCGTCGCGGCACTTGGCGCGGCGTTGCTCGGTGTGATGAAGACGCGCGCAGCGACGGTGCTGGCGTATTCCAGCATCAGTCAGATGGGACTGATCTCGGTGCTTCTGGGCGTCGCGCTTTCAGCGTTCGGCGCAAGGACGGAGTTGCTGGCGGCGATCACCGTATTTGCGGCGCATCACGGCATCACGAAGGGTGCGCTGTTCGTGAGCATTGACGCGATCGAGTCGCAGTCGAGGCACTGGCCGCTGTTCGTGCTGCCTGCACTGGCGTTGACCGGCGCGCCGCTTACGAGCGGTGCACTGTCCAAGCTGATGATGAAGCATGCGGTCTACGACGTGGGGTGGAGTTGGTTGTCGCCATGGCTGTCAGTCGCGGCGATCGGCACCACCGTGCTGATGGCTCGGGCGCTGTGGTGTGCCGTGCATCATCACACGATCACTCACACGGGCACCTACGCGGTTGATGACACGACCTCATCATCACGCGGACCTTCGCGTCACCCGATGCTCGCGATAACATCCACGTTACTTGTGGCCGCCGCAGTGCTGTGGCTGCCCAGAGATGCGACGGGATCGATCGGTGCAAGCGGCAGTGACGCACTGGCGCTACTCTGGCCCATCGTCGCCGGTGTGGGCGTGAGTGCGTTGCTATGGCAACGCGATGTGGGTTTGCGGGAGGCACGCAGCAATAATCATGTAGCGATGGCGACGGCACGGGATACTGATACCGCCGCAACGGTCACGCAGGACGTCCCGCCGTCGCTGTCGGCAGCAATGCGTTACGCGCGCCTGGCGAGCGGTGCAGTCGCACACGCTGCGAGCGCCGTGCTGGAGACGTCGCGTGCGATCGCGTTGGGGGCGGTGGCACACGTGGAGTCATTCGCCGATCCGGAACGCAGCGAGGCGTGGCTGCGACGCCACGCCTCGTTCTCCTTTGCGCTGTTGCTCCTGCTCCTGCTCGTCGCGCTGATAGTTCGTTGACGAAACGCTGCCCACGGCCAACGCGTCAACAAGTGGCCAGTCGGTCGTTAGCGGCGACCGATCAGTGCGTGGCCAGCTTGCCGAACACGGTGTCGAGCACGCGCCGGAGCTTGTCCGTGGCGCCAGCAACCGCCTTGGTAATGTCCGGCGCGTTGTGCGTAACCGCCGTTGGCGGACGTCCGGCAATGCGCGCCTCCATCAGGCATCGCTTGTCGTGGGAGCCGCTCTTATGGCTGTTCTCGTCGCTCAGGTGGACTTCAATCCGCGTGATCCGGTCGCTGAATCGATCGAGTGCGTGGCGCACCGTGGCCTCCACATCCGTGGAGAGCGCTTCGTGGCCTTCGACACTGCTGTCTGTGTTGACGAGTACGTCCATACGAATTCCGCCTCGGGGTCGAGTTCGATGGAGCGGAGGTGCCGCACTCTGGCGTGCACTGCTCCGCGAAAGTCTGGTTGCTCCTTCTGCTACCCTTCTCGTCCGCGAGAGAGCCACCGTTCGGCGCACCTGCGGGCCGTCAGCGTACCCGAGTTCGCCCCGGCCGACGGTCTATCGCGGTTTGACGTCTACAACGACGATGCGAACGGCGTTGTTGCCATAGCCAAGTCGGTTCCACGCGGGGTTGTCAGGCTGCGTGGCTCCAGTCGAATCGGTGGCTCGGCTGCGCAGGACCAGGCGCCCAGGCGCCACTGTCCCGACAGCGCAGGACCATGGAGTCCACGCATGCGGGCCCTCAGACGACTCCAGATCCGCGTCTTGCCAGGCGTCGGCTCCTTCGGTCGCCACCTGCACTCGGGTGATTTCGCCATCACCTGACCACGCCCAGCCGCGCACCACGAGGGGTCCCGTCGTGATCACATCGCCCTCGATCGGCGTCGTGATCATTGATTTTACCCGAGCGCGTGTGACAGGCGTGACTCCGGCGCCATCATCGTAGACGTATCGTGTGCGCTGAAAGTATCCGCCGTACTCGTGCGTGCTCGCGTGCAGTTTCGTGACCCACTTCACATTGGCCATGCCGTACCATCCCGGTACCAGCAGCCGCAACGGCGCGCCGTGCACCTGCGGCAGCGGTTCACCGTTCATGTCCAGTGCAAGCAGGGTGTCCTCGTGCATCGCCACACTACGTGGCAACGCTCGCGCAAAGACGACATCGTCACGAGTTGCGGCATCTTCACGCGGGCCGCGATCCGCGCCCTCCGCCACGACTTCTACGACGTCGTCAGCCAGCCTCGCCTGAAGGAGCACATCGCGCACGCGTACACCGCGCCAGCGCGCCGTACTTACTGCTCCGCTCTGCCATGGTTCGCCGGCGGGCAGCGGACGCAAGCCCAGCCGATCATTTCCTGCGCACTCCATCGTCACCACAAGCTCGTGCTGCGGCATGTCGCGCAGTGCGTCGAGCGTGAGCGACAACGCCGTCGTGACTGCACCGTCGACTTTCAGCAGGTACCCGGACGGTGCGATGTCCGGCACAGGGAAGTTGGACCGCACATAGTGATGCGCGATGCGAGTGACGGGTTCGGACCACGCCAGAGGCGAAGTTTCGGCGTTCAGCGGATCCCGCTTGACCATGCGTCTGTTTTGCATGTATTGAAACTGCCATGGCATTGTCCGATCTGCCAGCGACGTGCATCATGCACGAATGATCGCGTTCCTGATCGACCTGTGGCCCTTCCTGCTGTCGTTCTTCCATATCGTTGGCGCCGCAAGCGTCACGGTGGACGCGGTATTGCGCAAGCGACAGGTGCCCGCCGTGATCGGCTGGGTCGGACTGGCGTGGCTGGCGCCCGTGATCGGATCGCTGCTCTACGTTTCGTTCGGCATCAATCGCATCAAGCGCGCGGCACTGGCACTGCAGCGCGAGCCGATTCTGGGCGACACCGGGGAGTTTCGCGCCGCGCAGGCCGGCGGCGACTTTCTCGAGGCGCTCGCCGCACAACATCCCACCATGCCCGGCCTCGCGCGACTCGGGTTTCAGGCCACCGGCAACCCGTTACTGCCAGGCAACCGGATCAGGCTCCTGCAGAACGGCGACGAGGCATATCCGGAAATGCTCGACGCCATCGCGGGCGCGCAGAGCACCATCTCGTTGCTCAGCTACATCTTCGACCGCGATGTCGCTGGCGATGCGTTTCTCGAAGCACTCACCGGGGCTGCCGCACGCGGTGTCCAGGTGCGCGTGCTCATCGATGATGTAGGATCCCGCTACTCGCGTCCCACGATGGTGCAGCGACTGCGGGAGGCCGGCATCAACGTCTCCACATTCCTTCCCACCCGCCTGCCGCGACTCGCTCGCTACGCGAACCTGCGCAATCACCGCAAGATCCTGGTGATCGACGGGAAGCTCGGCTTCACCGGTGGCATGAATATCCGGGTTGGACATTGGCTGAAGCATCAACCGCTCGATCCGATCCGGTGCCTGCACTTTCGCGTCGAAGGTCCGGTCGTCTATGAGTTGCAACGCGCGTTCAGCGTGGACTGGGCGTTTGCCACGCGCGAAGCGCTCGACCGTGACCCGTGGTTTCCGAGGCTGAGCCGAGTGGGCGATGTCGTGGCGCGCGGCGTTCCGGACGGACCGGATACCGATTTCGACAACATCCTCGAGCTGGTGCTCGGAGCGCTGTCCGCTGCGACACATCACGTGCGCATCATCACGCCGTACTTTCTCGTGGACGATGTGGTGTTGCGCGCGCTGCAGGTGGCGGCCATGCGCGGAGTCATCGTCGACATCGTGCTGCCGGCGCGCAGCAACATCCCGGTGATGGACTGGGCAACAGCGCCGCAGTTCCTCCCGCTGGTCGCAAAGGGCTGCCGCATCTTTCAGTCACCCACACCGTTCGATCACACCAAGGCATTCACGGTTGACGGTCAGTGGTGCCTGATCGGCTCCACCAACTGGGACGCGCGCAGTTTCCTGCTCAACTTCGAGTTCAACCTGGAGTGCTACGATCCGCAGTTGACAGGTGAACTCGATGCGCTCATCGACGGGCGCATCGCGGCGGCTCGTCAGGTGAGTCGCGCGGAGCTGACATCACGCTCGCTGTTTGTGCGGTTGCGAGATGGGATTGCGCGGTTGGGGGCGCCGTACCTGTGAGGTCACTGAGGGGAACTGCTTTTACCACAGAGCCGCAAAGACGCAGAGAACAGACGAAATTTTTGGGGTGCACCAGCAATAACCCAGTAGTTGCTCTGCGTCTCGGCGTCTCCGCGTTTAATGCAGTTTCCGATGGCCGCCCTCAGCGC
>JBGTFN010000112.1:0-2164 GCA_041747275.1 Gemmatimonadaceae bacterium
CCTAGCGGACTTCGGCCCGGCTCCATTGCCGCGCAGTCGCCCACGCCCCCACTGCCTTGGTTGATGAGACTGGTGTATCCCTGCCACCCCTCGCCGATGACCATGGCCTTTGCCTTGGCGGCCACCGGGCTGTTGCTGTCCGCGTCTCTGACCGCATAGAACGCACCCGCCATCAGAGGAAGAATGACGACAACGATCACGGTGGTCACAAGCGCGGTCCGCGCGTGTCGGAACTTGAGCCATTCAACCTCCACCGCGGCGTTCATCAGGCCTTCTCCGAGCTTCGGCGTTCTTCCTCGCCGTAGACCATCTCGAAGAATCGGTGTTCCAGGTCCATGCCGTGCGGATCAATCTGGCCGATTGCTCGGCCTCGATGCAGGACGGTGATGTGGTCGGCGATGCGGGCGATCTCGTCGAGGTGATGGCTGGAGACCAGGACTCCTGTGCCGTGTTCGTCCGCAGCCTTACGCAGCATGTCCCGCACCAGGACCACGCCAGCAGGGTCGAGCGAATTGGTGGGTTCGTCCAGGATGAGGAGACGAGGCTTGTGTACCATGGCATCGGCGAGTCCCAATCGTTGCCGGTTTCCAAGCGACAACGTCCGGGCAGGTCGATCGATCCACCGACCCAACTCGATCCGCTCGATGATGGCGGCCGACCCTGGATGCTGGAGTTAACAACCGCCAGTCGGGAACGGCAACAGCGGCGTCTTTGTGCGAACAGGTTATGCAGTGAGCGGTCGCGCAACGCTACACCATTGCAGGCGATGCGGCACGCCTCGATCTCTCGTCCGACTTTACGGTTGGCAATGCGCCGGGTCCGGTGCTGTACATCAATACCACGAACAACCCCAACACTGGCACGCCGCTGCGCATCGGCGCACTGCGCAGTCGCAGCGGTACGCAGACCTACACTTTTCAAGTGCCGAGCAATGTGCGCTACACATGGATCATCATCTGGTGCGATCCATTCAACGTACCCATCGCGGAAGCCATGCTTCCGCCGACACCGTGAGAATCGAGCAGTGTCAGGTCGCCGCCACGGTGGACCGCGCATACACCCAAGGGGCGATAGCTGCAGTCGCGAGCGCACGCTATTGATCAAGAGGTGCCGGACGCTCATCGACGCCAGAGTCGCAGGCACGACATCACATCACGACGGGAGGAGGAATCAGATGACCGAACGCCAGAAACAGCACCAGGGACGGAGTGCGTCAGACGACACGGAACTCGAGGGGCGCGACATCAGGGCCGACGCGCTGGAGGGCACCGGGAACCAGCGTGTATCCGGCGCCTTCGAGGGTGGGAAGGAAAAGAGTGAGGCCGCCCTCCACATCGAGGAACTGCTCGACAAGGAGAAAGAATCCGGCGAGGGCAAAGCAGAGGAGCGCTGAGGGAGGACGAGGCTCCTGCCGCATCCGTACCAGCTAGGCCAGAGGGTCAATCACGAAGTGCGTATTGCCGAAAGGGTCGATCAGGTCAAAGGTGCGCGCGCCACACGTTTCGCTGTGTGGTGGACGCAGGCTCGGCACGCGCTCGCGCCATTCCTCGTAGTACCGATCCGCGTTCTCAACCTCGAGCGAAACACACGCATCCCGCCCGTGCCCCGACATCGGACAGTCGAGCGTGAGGGCTATCGAGCCTCGACGGACTCCAAGAAGTCCGTTCTGACCATCTTCGGTCACGTGGAACGTGACCTCGAAGCCGAGCTGGTCGACATAGAACTCACGCGCGCGCCGAAGGTCATCGACTGGAAGAATAGGCACGGCGCGCTCCAAGCGACCCTCCGAATTTCTTTGTCAGTAGCAGTCCCTCGTTAAGTAGCGGCTCCATCATCACGATACGTATCGGCTCTCCCCGCGGAAAGCCGCCGTTCTCCTGCGCCCGTGCTGGAAGCGCGACGCCGGGGGCGTCCGATCCATCGTGGGACAGTGGCGGCGTACGCGGCCCACGCCTCACCGTGCGCCCGGGCGAGCCAGGGCTCTTCGCCCCACACCACGCGGGCATGGAACCCGAGCGCCAACACAGTCGCATAGGCGGCGATGCTCCACGAGTGAAACAGCAGGGCCCACGCCAGCACGATACAGAGCACGGCGAGGTACATCGGATTTCGCGATACCCGGTAGAGGCCCTCGACGACGAGGCGCGTCGGTGGTGCCCACGGC
>JBGTFN010000113.1:0-4511 GCA_041747275.1 Gemmatimonadaceae bacterium
TGGTGTTGCGCGCGCCGTCGGACGCGGCAAGCCAGGCGTACGTCAATCTCGCGACGCTGCTCGCCGAGCGACTCGGGTGACAACACACGTGGCCGCGTGGACGACGGCTCGGGTGACAACGCGTGTGAGATGCCCATGAGCACGCGCTCCTCGCGCGTGCGTCGCGGCTTCGGGCTTGTCGCGATGGCCGGTGCGGTGATCGCCGCAGCGTGCGCCGAAATCGGTACTGATCCCTCGGTGCCGGCGTCGATCGAGGCCTTGCCGTTGGCCGCACCAGCGATTGCCATTGGCGATGTCATGCGCGATACGCTCGGTGTCGAGCAAACCGTTCGCGCGATTGTGCGAAATATCCAGGGCCACATCATCGAAGGTGCGGAGTTGCGCTACCTGTACGTGCAGTTCGCGCGCGATTCGGCGCTCGAGGTGGATTCCGTGACGGGCTCAGTCCGCGTGCTCAAGCGTCCGGGAACCGGTCCGCTGCAGATCGCCGCGCGGTTCGCAAACGCGCTGCAGATCCTGATACCGGTTCGGGTGACGAACGCGCCCGATACGTTGATTCCGCGCAACACAGCTTCGCTTGTCACTTTCGCCCCTGACACGGGTCGAGCCGGCGCTGACAGCAACAGCGTGCCGGTGGAGGTGCTGTTGCAGTACCGCGATGCGCTCGGCGCGCGGCAGAACGTGGCGGACTGGCTGGTACGCTTTGCGGTGGTGAAACCACGAAACCTGCAGAATGACACCACGCAGGCGGTGTTCCTGCTCGATGACAACTTCCGCGGCTCGCGGCTGGACACCACCGGCACGAACGGGATCGCGTCGCGGCGGCTGCGCGTGCGCCCAGCGCTGTTCTTCACGGGCAACACGACCATGGACACGGTCGAAGTGGACGCCATGGCCTGGGTGAAGGGCGACACCGTGCGGGGCGCGCCGATCCGCCTCAAGATCCCCGTAGCCCTGCCGTAGTAACGGCAACACGCCGTAAGGCGAGTACCGGGGGTGGTACGATGACATGCGCTGTGCCGAGGGCTCGCGCTGATCGGGTCCGTATCGCAGTTTTCGGGGTATCGGAGCGGCGCGCCTGCACGTCGCGCTGACTGCGCTCCTTCCCGCCCACGCCTGCCAGGAGGTGGCGATGTCCGCTCCCGCCGGAAACGCCTACTCGTCACTCGCCAACACGCTCTCGTCGGTACCATCGCCGACACGCTTCGCTTCCGGTGGACCGCGCACGGAGCCGCCTGGAACGATCAACTCGATTTTCTTCCGAGCGATCGAGTCGCACAAGCTTTCGAATGCCTACATGTACAAGGTGGGCGGCGCGTGGGAATCGCTGTCGCACGAGACGGTGTTGCAGCGCGTGCGGCGCACGTCGATCGGGTTGAATCAGTTGGGCGTGGTGGCGGGCGATCGGGTGGGCATCCTGTCGGAAAACCGGCCGGAGTGGGCGATCTCGGACTACGCATGCATTGCTGCGGGCGTGGTCGATGTGCCCGTGTATCCGACGCTGCCCGCTGAGCAGATTCCATACATTCTAAACGACTCCGGCGCAAAGGTGCTGTTCGTGTCCACGAGTGCGCAGGCGCAGAAGATCGCGTCGGTGCGCAGTGAGATTCCGGCTGTTCAGTGGGTGATCGGCTTCAGCGCAACCAAGGAAGACGGCTGCGACATGACGTTCGCAGAGCTCGAGGCGCTCGGCGCCAAGCATGACGACGCCGAGGCTGCGGAAGCGTTCAAGCGAAACGCGCTCGCGGTGGAGCCGGACCAGTTGCTCACGCTGATCTACACCTCAGGCACAACCGGCAAGCCCAAGGGTGTCATGCTCACGCATGACAACGTGTATTCGAACGTGATGGCGACGGTGGACAGCATTCCGCTCGGCGGAGGTGACGTCGCGCTCAGCTTCCTGCCACTCAGTCATATCTTCGAGCGCATGGGCGACTACTACCTGTTCGCCAACGGCGCGACGATTGCGTACGCCGAGTCGATCGATACGGTGCCGATCAACATGAACGAGGTGCGACCGACGATCATGATGTCGGTGCCGCGATTGTACGAGAAGATCTATGCTCGCGTGCTCGAGAATGCGGTGTCGGCAGGCGGAATCAAGGCACGGATTTTCTTCTGGGCACGCGCCGTGGGCGAGAAGTGGGCCAATGAAAAACTCGCGGGACGTGAACCCGGTGGGTTGCTTGGGTTTCAGTATGGTCTGGCCCAGAAGCTTGTGTTCTCGAAGCTGAAGGAACGCACCGGCGGACGCATGCAGTTCTTCATCTCCGGTGGTGCACCACTGTCGCCGCAGATCAGCAGGTTTTTCTACTCGGCCGGTCTCACCATTCTCGAGGGATACGGCCTGACGGAAACGTCACCCGTGATCACGGCGAGCACGGTGGAGCATCTGCGCATCGGGTACGTGGGCAAGCCGCTGCGTGGCGTGGAAGTGCGCATCGCGAATGACGGCGAGATCCTGACACGCGGCCCGCACGTGATGAAGGGCTACTACAAGAATCCTGAAGCGACGGCTGAGGCCATCGACAACGAGGGCTGGTTCCACACGGGCGACATTGGCGAACTGCAGGACGGCTTCCTCAAGATCACCGATCGCAAGAAGGACATCATCGTGACGGCTGGCGGCAAGAACCTCGCGCCGCAGCCGATCGAGAATCAGCTCAAGACGAACAAGTATGTGAGCCAGGCCGTGATGATCGGTGACAAACGCGCATACCCCATCGTGCTGATCGCACCCGACTGGGATCAGCTCGAGAAGTGGGCCGCAGCGCAGAACATCGTATGGACGAGTCGCGCGGAGCTGGTAAGGATGCCCACGATCCAGTCCAAGATGGAGAAGGAAGTGAAGAGTGAGCTGGCCGGGCTGGCCAGCTATGAGACGCCGAAGAAGGTCGGGCTGTTGGAGCATGACTTCAGTATCGAACGTGGCGAGCTGACGCCAAAGCTGAGCGTCAAGCGGCGCGTGGTGGAGAAGTCGTACGCGGAGCTGATCGAGTCGCTGTACGCCGAGTAGTTCGGCGCGTGCGCGTGCCCGGAACGTGAGGTCGATAGCCCTCGATGCAACCGTTGGGGTGAATGCAGCGTCGAACGTGCATGACTGATTTCACTGCTCCGATTTCGTTTGTATTTCGCAGGGCGACGGTGGGGTTTGCCGTCGCCCTTGGCGTGTCCGTTGCTGCGTGCGGCGATGGTGAAGGATCGCGTGGCACGGCGGTGGTGATCGATACGCTGCCTGGTGGCGCCGTGCGCACCATGTCAGCGGCGCCGACCGATTCGGGACGGTGGAGCTTCGAGCTACTGCATGAAATTCAGCCGCCAGAGGGCGACAGCGCCGAGTTGCTTCAGCCGACCGATATTGCGATCACCGACGACGGCACGGTGCTTGTCGCCGAGGGTGGCTCGGCGCATGTGAAAGTGTTTGCGCCTGACGGCCGCTATCTGCGCACCATCGGGCGCAGCGGCGAAGGGCCGGGCGAGTTTCGCGTCGCGTGGATCACGACGCGCGGTGATACGCTGTTCGTGCAGGACCCGCGAGTGGCACGAGGCAGCAGCTTCCTGATCAGCACCGGCGAGTTCATCGCGTCGCGGCACACCGCGTGCTGCTACTGGGCACCGATCGCCGTAGACGGTCGAGGCCGTGCCGTGCTGCCCGCGATGCGTGCCGAGTCGGACTCCGCCGAGCGGCCGACGATGAGTTTTGTGCGTTCGCCGTTCAACGGGGGCGTCGCGGACACAGTGAAGGTGCCGTATCGGGAGGCGCCGAGCAACAAGGGCCTTTGGGAAGTGCGCGATGGCGACGCAATCCGCATGATGGTGACGGTGCCGCTGCAGCCACGCGACGTGCAGCGTGCCGATCCACAGGGCGGCTTCGTGACCGCGTGGACGAGCGAATATTTGCTGCGGGTGTCAAGTGACGGCAGTGACACGGTCGCGCTGTACGGGCGTCCGTTCGCGCCGGTCGCCGTGTCGTCCGATGAGAAGCAGGACATGGTGGATACGCGCATTCGTGGCATGACATCCAGTGGCGGCCCCGGCAGTGTTCCGGAGGCGGTGCTGCGAGCGGCGTTCAAGCCCGAGCAGATTCCTGATGTGCGTCCACCGTTCGAGAGTTTTCACATGGACCCGAACCGTCGCACATGGGTGCGCCGGTCGTACGCGGATACGAGCATCGTGGAGTTCGATCTGTTCAGCGCCGAACGCGTGTGGCTGGACGTGGTGCGCGGCGCGGCGGGTGAGTGGCCGTCGACGCCGTGGGCGTCGATTGGGTGGGGGAAGGATCGGGTGGCAGTTCCGGGGGAGGATGAGGAGGGGCGGCCGGTCGTGCGGGTGTTTGGGGTTGTGAGGCGCTGAGGGGGCACGCTCTCCTGCGCGTTTGACGCCGGCTTGACGGGGCTCGCATTAGCGTCAAAGCGGTACGTGGCCGATACTCTCCGGGAAGACCTTGAGGTCGGATGCGACGCCGCCGCCGGCCCGCAGGGATCGCGCGGTCTCCCCCGCCGAGAGCGTAC
>JBGTFN010000114.1:0-6464 GCA_041747275.1 Gemmatimonadaceae bacterium
GCGCGCCTCACGCGCCTTTGTGCTATCCGAACCTCAACTACGGGCCACTAGTCCGGAGCGCGTCCGCGATCGTGCGACGGGGACCCGGATTCCGCCACACGGGGGGTCGCGTGGGTCGCGCGTCAGAGACTATTCTCGAAGAGACGTGACCTGACCACTCCCCCACGCCAGATTGCAGGAATGTCAACTCCCGTAACTTTGATTCCCGGCGACGGTATCGGACCGTCGATCGCCGACGCCACTGTGCGCATCCTCGCCGCTGCAGGCGCGAAGATCGATTGGGACCATCAGGTCGCCGGCATCGCCGGCGTGAGCCGATGGGGCGATCCCATGCCCGAGGCGACGCTCGATTCGATCAAGCGCACCCGCATCGCCCTCAAAGGCCCGCTCGAGACGCCCGTCGGCGAGGGCTTTCGCTCGGTGAATGTCGCGCTGCGCAAGACGTTCGACTTGTATGCGAACGTGCGACCGGCTCGCACGATCGTACCTGGCGGCCGCTTCGAGAACGTGGACATCGTGCTGGTGCGCGAGAACACCGAAGGCCTGTACATCGGAAACGAACACTACATCAAGATCGGTGACGATCCACGTGCCGCCGCTGAGTCGATCGCGCTGATTACGCGACATGGATCGGATCGGGTGGTGCGTTATGCATTCGAGTTTGCGCTGGCGCACGGCCGCGAGAAGGTCACGCTCGTGCACAAGGCGAATATCCTCAAGTTCTCGCAGGGGCTGTTCCTCGACGTGGGCCGCATGGTCGCGCGCGAATACGAGGGACGCGTGAAGTTCGAGGACCGCATCATCGACGCCATGGCGATGCATCTCGTGATGCGGCCCGAAGAGTTCGATGTGGTCGTCACCACGAATCTCTTCGGAGACATTCTCTCCGACGAGATCTCCGGCCTCGTGGGCGGACTTGGCATGACGCCCGGTGCCAACATCGGTGTCAACGCGGCCATCTTCGAGGCCGTGCACGGCACTGCGCCAGATATCGCAGGCAAGAACATTGCCAATCCGGGCGCGTTGCTGCTTGCCGCGTGCATGATGTGCGATCACATCGGTCAGAATGCGGTCGCCACGCGTATCCGCAACGCCTTCGAGAGCACGGTGAAGGCGGGTGAGGTGCGCACGCGCGACCTCGGCGGCACGTCGTCCACCGACGAGTTCACCGATGCCGTCATCGCTGCGCTGAATTGATCAAGGCCGGTCAGTATGTGTGAGACCGGCGCCGCCGGGGCGGGCCGTCATGCCTGAACCCGGTCCCGTGTTTTCCGAGCAGCAGGCGCCGCGCACAACCAGGCTGCTGCATATATCCGACGTTCACTTCGGGCGTCCCCACGTGGCCGTGCATGTCGCTGCAGCGGAGGCCTTCGCCGCTGCTGGACATTTCGATGCGATCGCCGTATCGGGCGACGTCTCACAGCGCGCGCGCCGCCGCGAGTTCCAGCAGGCAGCACGGATGCTCGATCGGCTACACACGATTGCGCCCGTGCTTGTCGTGCCCGGCAATCACGATTCCGCCTGGTGGTTTGCGCCGGTCGGCATAGGAGTGCCATCGCTCATCCACGCCGGCTACCGGCGATGGATCAGTCGCGATCTCGAGCCCACACTGCAGGTGCCGGGCGCCACGCTGGTAGGCTTGAACTCCGCACACGGGATCAGGCTGCATACGCTCACACGTCGTCCGCGTGATCTATCGGTGAAGGGTGCACTCACCGATGCGCAGCTTGCTGATGCGCGCAAGCGATTTGCCGCGGCACCCCCAGGTGACCTTCGCGTGCTCGTGGTGCATCACAACGTCGTGCCCGGTGACCTGTCACAGCGTTGGGGGCTTACGCGACATGAGCATATGCTCGATGCGATCGTGGCTACCGGCGCGGAGCTCGTGCTCTCGGGGCACGATCATCAGGAGCGCATCGTGCACGTGGAGCGCGACGGCGGTTCGTTTGTCGCGAGCACCGCGGGTACGCTCAGCAACCGCAGTCGTGGTGCGCGCGCGAGTGCGCTGGTGACCGTCACTGCCGACGCGAACACACTCGAAGTTACGCCGCACATGTACAATGAGGCCGAGGGAGTGTTTCGGGAGGTGCAGGGCGTGCGTGTGGAGCGGAAAACACCATCGGCTTCGTAGCCGCCGTGCTGGTGTCAGCTGCGCGACAGCCCGATCCTGAGCTCGACTGACCGAAGGTAGTTACAGGGTCCGCCGCGCGAGACCACAACGTCGTCCCGTCGTGCGGTGGCATAACCCTCGGCCTCCACAATGACCGAGTATGTGCCCGTGCGTTCAATCGCTCCGGTCAGGAGATGCGGCAGGGTGTTGCCCGCACGAGTCGCGGTTTCCTCATATTCGCCATCGATCAAGCGGACGGTTGGCGTAGCGGAGATCGCGTGGCCACCGGTCGCTTCCACCACGGTTACGAGAATGCCGCTGAGGCCAATCGTGACGCAGTCGGGCGCGAAAGAAACCTTGCATCCGCTGAGGCCGATGGCGCAAGCGGCGACCAGCCAGCTGAGCGGAGCACGGTGACGGCGGGGTCTGCGCACTTGATGGTTCACGGCGCTCCTTGATCATTCTCGGTACGCACGGAAGCACGCCAGCGTTCGAGCCGGGACACACGTTCCGCGAGTGAAGCAATCTCGCGAGTCGCGTCAGACGATACCACCGCGCCGTCTGAACGCCCGTTGTTCTCGAGTGCCGTTCGCGCGCTGCCCGGTTGTCTTGCTCGAGCCGCATGAGGGCTCGTCGACGCACTTGTCAGCCTCGAGATTTTCATCCGACCGGAGCCACGAGGAACCGTTCCGGTGACGGCTTCGCCCGACGCCGCCCGCGCAAAGAACCAGCGCCCGACCGGCCCCAGCCAGATCCATCGAAAGAGTCGCTCCGAAATCGGCATGCGCAGCGGACTGCGCAGCAGCGCGATAACGCCTGCGCCCAACAATACGGACCGCAGCATGAACAGCACGTATGCCATCGGCGGCAGATACCAGGCGTTCGGACCGATCTGCGTCCGCATGTCCGCCGCGATCTTGGCGATGACAAATGACGCGACAATCGGCAGCACCGCTGACAGCCGAATGATGCGCTGCCGCCGAACATATGCCGCGTCCGCTCGCAACATCGCCCGTCCGGCGGCGCGTTCGTCCATGAGTGCGCGAAGTCCGCTCGCGACTTCGCGCGGCTCGAAACCGAACTTCATCAATCGCTGCGTGGCACGCCATGTGCCCCAGCTGCGACTGCACAACGCGGCCGCGACCACCGCCATCTGCGTGAGCGCGTCGAAAGGATGCCAACCAAACAGGCGGACGACCACCAGCCAGAGCACGACCATTGCGCCGACGCACAGCAGCACCGCGGTGCCGAGCGAGCTCAGTTCCTGTGCGAAATTGCGAACCGGGATCGGCACCTCCGGCTCCCCCTGTCGCGCCATTTCCACCGCTTCCACAAACGCTTCCGCTGACGTAAAGCGATCGTCCGGGTTCTTGTGCAAGCACTGTGCGATCGCGTCCGACAGCGAATCCGGAACATCGCTTCGCACCGACACGATGGGCGGCAACGTTTCCGTGAGTTGCTTCACCAACACCTGCTGCGTTGACGTCCCCGATACTGCCGGAGTGCCAGTGAGCGCGAACCACGCCACGAGTCCAAGCGAATACAGATCGCTGCGCCCGTCCACGCGATCGCCCGACGCCTGCTCGGGACTCATGTACTCCGGAGTTCCCACCACTTCGCCCACGCGCGTCAGTCCGTCCGCCACCGCAGACTCGCTGTGCATCGCACGCGCAATGCCGAAGTCCATCACCAGTGCACGACCGGTCGCGCGCTCGAGCATGATGTTGTCGGGCTTGATGTCGCGGTGCACCACGCCTCGCCCGTGCGCATAGGCGAGCGCGTAGCCGACATCGTCGAGCAGCCGCACCGTATCGCGAATTGTGAGCGGACCCGCGCGCGCTACTCGCTCGGCCAGACTCTCACCCTCCACGTATCCCATCGCCATCGCGATCAGATCGTCGCGCTCCTCCACCGCAAACACGGGCACGATGTTCGGATGCGAAAAGCCGGCGGCCGTGCGTGTCTCGCGCAGGAATCGATCGCGAAGGTCGCGCCGCGTTGCGAACTCCGTCGGCAGCACCTTCACGGCCAGCAGCCGGTCGAGCTGCCGGTCTCGCGCGAGATACACGGCGCCCATGCCGCCGCGCCCGAGCTGCCGTTCAATGAGATAGCGCTCGCCAAGCTGTTGGCGAAGGTCGTCCAGGTCGGTGGCAGGCATGCAGAAGCGAAGAGAGGTAGACAACGATGTTCGACAACCTGCACCCCGTTCACGCTACGCGCACCACCAGCCGGTCGGCGAGTTGCGGGAGGGACCGCTCCATGGTAGCTTAGTAGTGAGACAATACGGCGGCGCTCGGCGCCCGGAGGGAGTATGGCCATCACCGGACTTCATCACGTCACCCTCGTCACTGCCGACGCGCAGCGAAACGTGGACTTCTACACTCGCGTGCTCGGCCTGCGCCTCATCAAGACCACCGTCAATTTCGATGATCCCGGTAGCTACCACCTGTACTACGCCGACGCTCACGGCACGCCGGGATCGGTCATCACATTCTTCGAGTGGCCGCGCGCGCCCAGAGGACGGCCAGGTGTGGGTGGCACACACCACATCGCGCTGCGCGTTGCCGATCGCGACGGCCTGCTGCGCTGGAAACGGCGTCTGACCGACCTTGGGCTGAGCGTGAGAGGTCCGTATGATCGGCACTACTTCACGTCACTCTACTTTCGTGATCCTGACGGCACGATCCTCGAAATTGCCACCGATGGACCCGGCTTGCTGATCGACGAAGCGCCGGACGCCATCGCTGCACGGCAACTTACGCCACCCGCCGAGCTCGTGCGCGGTGCGCGCGATGAAGCTGCGATCACTGCGGATAGCTGGCACGAGCCGGTGGAGTTCATCGACGACGCGATGACACTCACGCGCGGCATGCATCATCTGAGCGCCACGGCGAGTGACCTCGCGCGCACCCATGAGTTTCTGCGCAGCGTGCTCGGCCTCACGCTGCTCAAGCGCACCGGTAACTTCGACGATCCATCCATGCCGCACTGGACCTGGGGCGCTTCCGACGCGCGTCCGGGCTCGCTCGTGACATACTTCGGGATCGACTCACCGTCTGCGAAGCGCTCGGTGATGGGTGCAGGCCAGACACATCATTACGCACTGTCGGTAAACACCGACGACGAGCAGGCGGAACTGCGCGAACGACTGTTGCGCGCACACGTTCCAGTGTCTACGGTGCAGAATCGTGTGTACTTCCGCTCGATTTACACAAGAGACCCAGACGAGCACATCGTCGAGATCGCGACGGCAGTTCCCGGCTTTCTGGTCGATGAATCGCAAACCGAGACCGGCCGCGCGCTTCAACTGCCGCCGTGGCTCGAATCGCAGCGCGACGACATCACTGCGCGGCTTGCGCCACTCGAGGTGCCGACATGGCCGCACGACGGGCGCGATGCGACGCGCGAGCACGCCGGTCGACCGCTTGAACTCTCACCGCTTGCCGAGGCCAGCGCATGAATAGTCCGACACATTCCGCTTCACCTGCCGATCCACACGCCGGCCAGCCCGTGCTGGCGCGCGGCGTGGCCCTGACCGACGCACACGCTGCGGTGATTCTGGTGCACGGTCGCGGCGCGGATGCGACTGATATCCTGCCGCTCGCAGACGAGTTCGAAGTCGCGAACGTGGCGTATCTCGCACCTGATGCAGCGCAGAACGCGTGGTATCCCGACCGCTTCATGGAGCCCATGACGAAGAACGAGCCATGGCTCAGCTCTGCGCTTGCCTTTCTCGACCGGGTGGTGTCGGACGTCGTGAAGGCCGGAATCCCGCACGAGCGTCTGGTTATCGGAGGGTTTTCGCAAGGCGCCTGTCTCGCACTCGAGTACGCGGCACGACACGCCACTCGCTACGGCGGCGTGATTGCGTTCGCTGGCGGCTTGATCGGACCTGACGAAACACCGCGCGATTATGCGGGCAGCTTCGACGGAACACCCGTTTTCATCGGCGTGGGCGATCAGGATCATCACATCCCGGTGGTGCGCAGCCAGCTGAGCGCCGAGGTCTACACGCGAATGGGCGCTGAGGTGGATCTTCGGGTGTACGCCGGTCTTCCCCACACCATCATCGAGGACCAGATCAAGGCGGGCCGCGCGATCATCGAGCGCGCTGCGGCGAAATAGTCGTCGCTCTGGCGCAGACTCCGCGCATCCGGTCATCTTGTGGCATGCTCGACATGCTCGGTGCCGTCAAACGTTTCGCCTCTCGCGGCCGCGTCGCCGTGAGTGACGCCGACCGCGAGGCGCAGCTCGGATTTGATTTTCTGGCGCCGTCGTCGCCGCCATCGCCGCCATCGCCGCCATCGGCAATCGAATCCGCTCCCGCCGCCTCGGCACCACCCATCTCCGCGAC
>JBGTFN010000115.1:0-2770 GCA_041747275.1 Gemmatimonadaceae bacterium
TTGGTGAACAAGCGGGCCGCGACCGTGCCCTCGTCCACCTCCGGCGCCAGCGGCCACGCCAGGCCCGACGCCTGAAACCGGCGGAGATACTCGTTGATGGTGCTCTGCGAGAGTCCGAGCACGCGGCCTGCTTCGCGCTGACTCCGGCCCTGGTCCAACACGAGGCGTAACGCCTCGAACACTTGTCGCATGGGGATTCTCTCTGCTGGCACCGCCTCGCTCCGGATTGAAGGTCGGAGAAAGGTGCGCTGGCGGTGGGATCCCGCGGGCTCAGCTCAGGCGGTGATCGGCTTCGACCGTGATCGGCATCAGCCGAAATCCGCAGGCGGCGCGGTACGAGGGCGGCGTCACGCGGTTCCGGGACTATGTGGCGTCGATTCGACCGCGGCCACCAGTCGAGCCCAACATCCGGTTTGAGACGGAGCCTGGGCGCCGAGCGCAGTTTGCTTTGCGGAGATCCGGTTTCCGTGGGGCAAACGCTTCACGCTGTTGATAGTGCTGGGCCACTCTCCCTGGCGATCACTTTCGCCATCGCCGCCGAGCATGGGCGGTGCGTGTACTACGCTTCGCCTCCAGCGACGTGATCAGGTCCGCGAGGGTGGCCGCGTGAGATGTCCGGCTTGTTGCGCGTCTTCGAGCCACGTGATCAAGTCGGCGAGTGTGGCGCAGTACACACGCCGGCCGCGTTCCGCTGCGGCCACCGCCAAACTGATCGCGAGATGGGTTTCCCGACGCCGTGTGGACTGAGAACGACAATCTCTTTGCGCTCGAGAAAATTCAGCGTGTGCAAGCTGTCGAGCTGATCGCGCTTGATCGATGGCTGAAACGCAAAAGCAGAATCTGGAGGATGCTACGACTTGCTATGCTTCCGGAGTCCACAGTAAAGAGACGATCTGGTTGAGTCGCGGTACCACGTGCGTGCTCTCAAGGAGTTGTAACTCCGTCGGCGCCACCCAGCGTCCATCGGCGGATGACAGCCATGCGCGAGGATCGACCGACTCCGGTGTACTGATCGGCCGTTCTCCTCGCAGGACAGCAGCCGCTAACGTGTCGACGGGGGTCGGTCGCCGCACGTCTGGAAGGGGCAGTCGCCACGAGGGCGAGCGCACGCTCCACGCGACGTGACCGTCGATGCTTACGACGAGGGCGCACATCTCGCGAGACGTTTCAACGAGGCGCCAAGCGGCCGCTGTGAGTGACACGTCGTACATGTCTGGAGCGGCGAGTAGCGCAACGGATTGAAAGCTGGCATCGCGCCGCTCGACGTCTCGGGAAAATAGACGAAAGGGCATCAACAGCTCCGTCGCGAAATCGTTCGCCTCCCACTCCAGCCGCGCCGCATCCATAGAGCGGGTGCGGAGTGCCGCATCGGCGCACAGCAACCGTGTGCCCACGTCGACGTGCGTCGGGATGTGGAAATGGCCGAGCTCATGCGCGAGGGAAAAACGTCGCCGTCCACGGTCTTGGTGGCCGGCGATCATGATCCCGCTGCAGCCAGACGTCCGAATCAAGCAGGCAGCATAGCCGTCCTCCTCGAACTCCGATTCGGAGATGACGATGTCGTCCGCAGCAACGACCGCGTCGATGTCGAACGAACGCGCGTCGAGCACATCGGGAAGACGATGTTGACGAAAGAGTCGGGCGATGCGGCGTCCCTTCCGGTCCGTCGCCGTCGACCCAGGCCGCGTCACGGGCGACCCGGAGGAACGAGGCATAGGCTGCTATTCGGCGGTTTTGCGCTTCTGCTTCATCTGCAGAAAAGCCGCGAACTGTTGCAACTCCTCTTGGGCCGCCGGTGAGAGCGAACGCAAGGTGCGGAAGTGCGCGAGCTCATGCGCCTCGAGTGCCGGGTCGGCACCGACCAACATCGCGGGAGTCAATCCGAGCGCTTTGGCGATCTGCCGCAGCGTTTCGAAGGACGGGTTGCGATCACCGGCCTCAATCTGAGAAATCGCCGATTGAGAGCTGCCAATCAGCTTCGCCAAAGCCGACTGGCTGAGGTCGCGCTCTTCCCGGAATTGTGCGATCCGGCGGCCAAGCTCGACTTCGTCGGACATTATAAACCGAAGCCGAACCGAACCATATGTAACGATATCGCGAACGTCTTGTTTACTATCACTATTCGTCCTATTGTTGGTCGTCATACCGAATGGTGATTGACGCTAACACTCGCGTCACGAGAGAGCAACCACCTCGACCCTTCGGCTGGTGGCAGCTTCAAGACCGCAACCGGCAACGTGCTGGCACGGATCGCGCATTGCTCGCGAACAACTTGCTTCACTCAGGAGGCTCTATGGCACGTCGCTACACCGGCCGGATGAACGGCGAACGCTTTCTCGCGAATGCAAATACCTCGCAGTTGGAAGCGCATGATCTTGATGGCGAGAAGTCGCAGTGTCAGATAGACGCGATCATCAAGGCTGGACACGAACGCCCGTATAACACGCTGTCGGCCGCGCATGCGGCCGGGTACGACAACTGTGCGTACTGCGTCGGCAACTCAACTCGATAGGAGCACCATCATGAGCTACAAGAAACTCACACCGGGCACCCCGGCCCCAGCGTCCGCGCAGTACGAGATCATCGGCCCGCGCGGCGGGCGGACCGGTCAGGAACGGACCGTCGTGAAGGGCGAACCCCTTCCACCTACCCCCGTGCCCGGCGCGACGTACCGGATCGCGGATCGCACTAAGAACGGGGCCGGGCGGTAGCCAGGAGCGCAGCAGCGGCGCAGGGGTCTCCGCCGTGCGCCGCCGGCCGCGCGCCTCGT
>JBGTFN010000116.1:0-3666 GCA_041747275.1 Gemmatimonadaceae bacterium
GGCCGCGGTGGCTTCAGTGCGTGCTAGTACCGCCGCGTCTTCGTCGATGCCAATCGAGGTGCTGCTCGACGTTCCGGCAGGCGCAACGCGGCGTCGACGCCGCCGCCAGAGCGCGGGTATGGATGCGAGCGCCGCCAGTAACCAGAGCAAAGGCTGCTCGACAAGCGGGGCGCGCAGCGCACCACGATCTGTACGGCGAATCGGCAGCACATTCTGATCTGCGACCGATTGCGCATCGCGCACGATTTCGCCTTCGTCGACCGCGAGCAGCAGCGTATCGCTGGTGGCCACCCGATAGGCGTCCGCGTAGGGATCGAAATAGGGATACTCGACGACCGGTATGACAAGCGAGCCTGGACGATCGGGCGTTACGAGCCAGTCGAACTCCTTGGATCCGCGCACGTACTGTCCTGTGGTATCCACGCGCACGCGCTCACCTGCCGCCACCACCGACGCGCCTGCCGGCTCGATGTTGGGGCGCGGCCAGAGTTTGACGTTGCCGCGTCCGCCCACGCTCACCGTGAGTACCACCGGATCGCCGACCTGCACCGACGGGACATCGACACGCGCGCGCAAGGTGATGACGCCAACGGCACCGAGAAAATCTTCCGGCTGTCCATCGGTCGGCAGTGGCTTCACGAAGAGCGACGATTCGCGGGCGCGAACAACGGCGGCTTCCTCGCGGCTGAAGTAGCTGGCAGTGCGCGGCAGCGAATAGGAAAGCTGCGATGCGGGAATGACGATGCGTCCGCTCGCGAGTGGAAAGAGCGCGCGTTGCAGCACATGCGGGAAGATGCGCTGGCCATCGAGACGCACAGGAGCGAGCGACTGCGGTCCTCCCAAATCGTACGCAAGCACGCCGCGCAGCTCGGCCGGCACCACCTCTGGATTCCGGCGCATGCGTTGCTGTGCGGACTCGCTGATGAACACGCCCATCTCGTACGTCGCCTGCTGCCCGACGTAGACCGTGTCCGGGACCATGAGCACGTGAAATCCGACGGGCTGATTCGCATCGAGTTGCACGCGCTGCTGGATGACCGGCGCGCGAGCCTGCGCGAGCGCTGGCGCGGCGGCACCAAGCGCGATCACGAGCGACACCATCAGCGCCGGAAAAAGCTCGATCGACCGCGCTCGCTGTGTTGCGCCGCGTAACAGCGCTGCGGCTGTCATCACCAGTCCCGCCCACCAGGCGGTGGAGGCTGGCGCGTCATGCGCTGCCGCTTGCCCTGCACATCCCGTTCGTCCCGCGCGGCACTGTTGAGCAACGCTTCTGCCTGGGTCTGATCGAGCTGACCAGACTGCGGCGACCCATCGGGTTGCTCAGTGGCATCCTCGTTCTCGTCCCCACCCCCACCGCCACCTCCGCCGGACGGCGGCTTGGGACGCAGCGTCAACTCGTAGTTCCACTTCGCGTCCTCGTCCTGATACCGCTCCCCGAGATACGAGCGGAAAAGTTCGCGCGCCGCGGCGTACGAGCCCTCCGCAGAATCGCCTTCAGCCCGGAGCGCCTGTACGAGATGCGCGAGCCCCGCGTTGTACCGTGCCCGCGCGCGCACTTCGCCATCCGCGCCGCGTCTCACCGATTCGAGCACGTCATGCACGGCACCGAGCGAGTCGGCCGCAAGCAGCGCAGTGCCGAGGTTGTACCGTGTCTTGAACGTTGTGTCACCCTGCGCGATCATGCGCTCGTATGCGCGCAGCGCGCCCAGCACATCACCCTCAGCCAGGCGGCGCGCGGGATCGGGTTCGCGCGCGCAACCGGCGAGCACTCCGATCGCGAGCAGTGCCGCCGTGGCCGACGACATTGTTTTTGCTGCAACGCGTGTGGATGCATCTGACGTAAGCGCCGAGTTCATGGCGGAGCGCGCCCGCACGGCGCGACGAGCCGGACGCTGCGTGATCCATGTGTCGAACAGCAGCAGCAGGAGCGCCGGCGCGAGGAACCAGGCGAAGCGTGTCACATGGTCTTCTCGCGATGAGACTGCGCGTCGTTCGGTACGAAGATTCGCAAGCGCCGCTCGCACGCGTCCCGCGCGGTCCGTCGCCTCCGCTGGCACGAACACCCCACCCGATGCCTCGGCGGCGGCTGAGAGCAACTCGGCGACGTATCGCGTGACGACAATCTGACCCTGCTCATCGCGCTTTTCGCGCACCGTGTTGCCCACAACTTCCGGAATGGTGGTGCCCTGCTCTGTGCCAAAGCCTACGGTGACGAGCACGATGCCCTGCTGCGCCGCTTCGGTCGCGGCAGCGCGCACATCTTCGATCGGTTCGAACGCCTCCCCGTCACTCATGATCACGAGCGCGCGATCGGCGGTGCCTGTCGAGGCGCCGAGCAGCTCGGTACCCTGACGAATGGCACGAGCAATGGAAGATCCCGCCTGTCCGACGACATCCGGTGACAGATTTTCGAGATACAGCTCGAGCGCGCCTTCGTCGGCGGTGAGCGGAGAAAGAATGTAGCTGCGGCCAGCGAAGGCGATCAGGGCCATGCGATCTGCCCGTGACGAGGCACGCAACCTGCGGACCTCCTGCTTCATGCGTTCGAGTCGCGACGGTCGCTCATCGCGCGCGAGCATGGACAATGAGGCGTCGAGGGCAACCGCGACGTCGATGCCGCGACGCGTCTCCTGTGAACTGAGCATGCCCCACCGTGGACCGGTCAGCGCAATCGCGGCGAGCAGCGCAACACCGGTCAATCGCAGCACGCGACCGCGCGACGCGGCACCGCTGCCGCCAAGCCGGGAAAGCGCTCCAGACGACGCATAGCGAGCGAGTCGCGCGCTTCGCTGGCGTCGTTCCCACTGCACTGCGGCGAACACGAGTGCGGGCACCACGAGCACAACGGCCAGCGCGAACAGCCACGGCAAGTCGAGACGGATATCCGACCAGTTCATGGCAGCGTTCCCCGCCAGGCGAGCAACCACACTTCGCCAAGCAGTGCAACCACCGCAAACGCCAGCGGCCACTGGAAGCGTTCGGTGAAGCGCACGAAGCTGCGCGCCTCGACGGGCGATCGCTCGAGCCGGTCGATCTGTTCGAAGATGTTCTCCAGCGCGGCGGCGTCGCGCGCACGGAAATACCGTCCGCCGGACGACTCGGAAATTTCCGTCAACAACGCTTCATCGATGCGCACCGGGCGATTCTCATACCGCAAACCGAACAATCCACGTCCCACGGGCATGGGTGCCATGCCTTCGCTGCCGATGCCGATGGAGTAGATGCGAATACCGAACGCCGCCGATGCCTGCGCCGCCGTGCGTGGATCGATCGCACCACGATTGTTCTCGCCGTCGGTGAGCAGCAGCATCACACGTGAACGTCCGTCGGCACTGCGCAGTCGATTGGCCGACGTCGCGATGGCGGTACCGATCGCGGTGCCGTCCTCGAGCTGTCCGGGCTGCAAATTCTCGATGGCGGCCAGCACCACGGGATAGTCGGTCGTAAGCGGCACCTGGGTAAGCGCTTCGCCGGAGAACGCGATTACACCGATGCGATCGGTGCTGCGTCCGGTCACGAACGCCTTCGCCTTGTCCTTCGCGACTTCCATGCGGTTCTGCGGCTGGAAATCCTCCGCGAGCATGGAACTCGAGATGTCGATCACCAGCGCGATATCGATACCGTCGCGCGTGACGTTCTGTGTGCGCGCACCCGAGCGCGGCTGCG